>CALDBJ010000141.1 GCA_937937835.1 uncultured Collinsella sp. | reverse complement strand
GCGTTTGGCGGTCAGCCGTCGGCGCGCTTACACCAACATTTCCGACGCGATCTGTGACGTGCGATAGCTAAGCCGTTTAAGCCGGACTCTGACCTTGAATCTCTGCCTCTATCTGTGCGAACGGGCTATTGTCGGTTCTCGATTCCATCGCTGCGTTTTCGTTGGGTCTTGAGGGACGCTAATAAATGGACTTGCTTGATGCCACCTCTGTTAATGGGGCGGCTTCTTTTTGTCGAAAACCACCACATTGGGAACAGGCACCTTTGTGGTGGTTCTCGGTTTGTCTCGACTTGTAACATCTTGGCCGCTAAAAGTGGGCCTGGTGTTACAGATTTAGATTTTCGATTCGGGTGTCTTCTGTTCGTCTCGATTTGTAACATCTGGAGCCATAAACAGTCGCTAGATGTTACAGATTGAGATAGTAAGGGGACGAGGCCGCAGTGGGTGAGCGTGCCTGCCCCTATCTCTCAATCACTCAGAAAATCTTATATATAGAGACTTAGATTTGTGTATAAGATCGCGCAAAGCTGGCAACAATACTTCTCGAACAACGTGAAGCCGCCCCGTAGGGCGGCCGCCCCAAGAGAGGTGATTCCATGAGAATCGATAAGCTAGCTATGACGTCGCGCGAGGCACTGCAGACTGCCATGAGCACGGCTGCCGATGCACAGGCCGGCGCGGTGGAGCCGATCCACCTGCTGTCTGCCCTGCTCGGTGCCGGCGAGCGCAATATCTCCGTGATCATTGAGCGCATCGGTGCCGACCCGGCTCAGCTTGCACGCTCCACACAGGATGCCATCGACCACGCGCCCAAGGTTTCGGGCGAGGGCCAGCAGATGGGCCTGTCCAATGAGCTCGTCCGCGTCATCGAGAAGGCCGAGAAAAAGGCCACCAAGATGGGCGACAGCTTTGTGGTGACTGAGCATCTGCTCATGGCACTTGCCGAGGACAAGGGCGAGGCGGGCCGCGTGCTGCGCGACGCCGGCGTGACCAAGGAGCGCATCGAGCAGGTCTACGAGGAGCTGCGTGGCGATGACCGCGTGACATCTGCCGAGGACAAGACCCAGTTTGAGGCGCTGGAGCAGTACGGCCGCAACATCTGCGACCTTGCCCGCGCCGGCAAGCTCGACCCGGTCATCGGTCGTACCGACGAGATCCGCCGTACCATTCAGGTCCTGTCCCGCCGCACCAAGAATAACCCTGTGCTCATCGGCGAGCCGGGTGTCGGCAAGACGGCCATCGTCGAGGGCATCGCCCAGCGTATCGTGGCCGGCGACGTGCCGAGCACCCTGCGCGACCGCGACCTTATCGAGCTCGACATGAGCGCGCTGGTCGCCGGTGCCAAGTACCGCGGCGAGTTCGAGGACCGCTTGAAGGCCGTGCTCAAGGAAGTCCAAAAGTCCGAAGGCAAGGTCATCCTGTTCATCGATGAGCTACACACCATCGTGGGCGCGGGTGCCACCGAGGGCTCCATGGACGCCGGCAACATCCTCAAGCCGGCGCTCGCCCGTGGCGACCTGCATGCGATCGGCGCGACCACGCTCGACGAATACCGCAAGTACATCGAGAAGGACGCGGCGCTCGCCCGTCGTTTCCAGACCGTTATGGTGAGCGAGCCTACCGTCGAGGACACCATTTCGATCCTGCGTGGTCTGAAGGAGAAGTACGAGATCTTCCACGGTGTGCATATCACCGATAGCGCGCTCGTGGCAGCTGCCGACCTCTCCGATCGCTACATCGCCGACCGCTTCCTGCCCGACAAGGCCATCGATTTGGTCGATGAGGCGGCAAGCCGCCTGCGCATGGAACTCGACAGCATGCCGGTCGAGATCGACGCCACCACGCGTCAGCTCACTCAGCTGCAGATCGAGGAACAGGCGCTCATGAAAGAGACCGATGACGCCTCCAAGGAGCGTCTGGAGGCCCTGCGCCAGGAGATTGCCGAGGTCCAGGAAAAACTCAACGTGCAAAAGGCCGGCTGGCTCAACCAGAAGAACGCCATCGACCACGTGCAAGAGCTCAAGGGACAGCTCGACGAGGCCAAGAGCGAAGAGGAGCGCGCGACGCGCAATGGCGACCTGGGCCGTGCGTCCGAGCTGCGCTACTCCGTGATTCCGGGCCTGCAGCAGCAGATTCAGGATTCCGAGGCTGCGCTCGAGGCACAAAAGCAGCAGGACGGCGAGGGCCTCAACGAACAGGTGACCTCTGATGAGATCGCTGAGGTCGTGAGTGCCTGGACCGGCGTGCCCGTGTCCAAGATGATGCAGGGCGAGCTCGACAAGCTGAAGGGCTTGGAGGGCGAGCTGCATAAGCGCGTCATCGGCCAGGACGAGGCGGTCTCCGCTGTCGCCGCGGCCGTGCGCCGCAGCCGTGCGGGTCTCTCCGATCCGGACAAGCCCATCGGCAGCTTCTTCTTCCTGGGCCCCACCGGCGTGGGCAAGACCGAGCTCGCCAAGGCGCTGGCCGAGTGCCTGTTCGATGACGAGCGCGCGCTCGTGCGTATCGACATGTCCGAGTATATGGAGAAGTTCAGCGTCCAGCGTCTGATTGGTGCGCCCCCGGGATACGTGGGCTACGACGAGGGCGGTCAGCTCACCGAGGCCGTGCGCCGTCGTCCGTACTCTGTGATCTTACTCGACGAGATGGAGAAGGCTCATCCGGATGTCTTTAACGTGCTGCTGCAGGTACTTGATGACGGTCGTCTGACCGATGGCCAGGGTCGCCAGGTGTCCTTCAAGAACACGATTATCATCATGACGTCCAACGTGGGCTCCAAGGCCATCGCCGAGCTTTCCGGCAAGGACGAGGAGGAGATGCGCCATCAGGTCGACGCGGCCATGGCTCAGACCTTCCGCCCCGAGTTCCTCAACCGTATCGACGATATCGTGGTGTTCCATCCGCTCGGTATGGCGCAGATCGAGAAGATCGTCGACATCCAGCTCGCCGACGTCCGCGCGCGTCTGGCCAAGGAGCGCATGACGCTTGCCATCACCCCGGCGGCCAAGCAGATGCTCGCCGTGGGCGGCCTGGACCCGGTCTTTGGCGCCCGTCCGCTCAAGCGTCTGGTTCAGCGCGAGGTCGTGGATGCCATCGCCGCCGCTATCATCGACGGCACGGTGCGCGAGGGCGATCAGGTGACGGTCGATGTCGACAAGGACGGTGGCTTTACCGTCGTGTGCGACAACACGCCGGCGGCCACCTACGAGGTCCCCGACGCAGAGTAAATTATGGGACCGGCTTTAACCGCACCTCATCGCAAAACGCCAAGGGCGGCGGATCCAATCGGGTCCGCCGCCCTTTTTCGTGCGACAATCGATGATGTTGAGCATGAGTACATGGCAAGGAGATATGCAGATGATAGACGAGAACAAGACAAACACGCCGGCGACCGATGTCGCACCCGCCGCACCCAAGCCTGTGCCTAAGCCGGCGCCCAAGCCGCGCGATCCCTACATCCGTGCCGAGAACGAGGACGATGACGGCTACGATCCCTACAGCGACCGACGACCCGAGCGCGAGCCAATGTTCGAAGCCGACCCCTGGCGCTAGTTGCATCGAGTAACTAATTTGGCGATGATTTTCTGGGACGGGGTAGTCAAAAAAGCCCCG
>CALDBJ010000140.1 GCA_937937835.1 uncultured Collinsella sp. | reverse complement strand
AACACATCAACAAACAGCACGAACATCAACCGATTGGAGAAGCTATGACAAACCGCCACGCTGAAGACGGCGATAAGAAAAGCATTCTGGATGCCCGCATTGAGCGAGCATATGCAAACGAATATGACGCCGCCTTTGCCGCCGCGACCATCAAGAACTACGCGTCGCTACCGCTCGCGACGATCTTGGCCGACCACCCTCAACTGCTGAAGCGCTGCACAAAGATCATGGGCGACCCCGACATTCGCAAGCTGACAGACCCCTATGCCCCAAAACGCGACAACGATTCGTACGTTCTTACCGTAGGCTGCCTAGCCCATATGCTTACGGCGCTCGACACGAAACTCAAGCTCGAATGGGAACCCGACGAGCGTCATGAACTCGAAAGCAAGCGGAACACCCTGCGCACCGCACTGTTCCTTCCGTTGGACGGCCTCAAGCGCTGCAACGTCGAGCTCAATACACAGGCGCGGCAAAAGCCCGGGACCACGGGGCAGAAAACTCCAAGACCCCATGCGGCCATCGTCGACCGCAACCGATATAACCGCATGACCGCGCACTTTTCTGCCGAGGGAACAGCCATAAGGACGCTGATCGACCTGCTGTGCCTCCTGAACATCAACGAGCTATTTGAGGGCTATCTCGCCCTTGTTCCCGCGACGGCACCCAAGTCGGTAGCAAAGATCATCGAGACCTGCAGACGCCAGTTTGAGCGCCATCGCAATGGCAGCGAGATGAACGCCAGCATCGCGCAGTACTACGCGGCTCATTACAAAAATGACGGATGTGCCCCTATCGAGCATCAGCTGCGGCTCGCCTACACCACGCCCGTCGCAACGCTCCATCGCTTTGGAGCCCTTGGCGCTTGCGAGCCGCACGGACAGGCAGCCTGCCCCACAACCGAGCTCGATCTCAGGCTCGGACGAACCCTGTAGCCCGCCAGCCCCTCCGCGGGCAGCGACTCTATTCCACAACACCACCAACAGAAAGGAGTCCTCATGGACACCAATCATTCCCCCATCATCAGCCCCCTCACCATGCGTGAATCCGCCCGAGGTATCACGCTCACCAGCATTTACGATGAGATGCTCGCCCGTCGCGAGCTCTCCGTCATGGGAAACATCGAAACCCCGATGGCCCACGACCTATGCCAGCAGATCCGCCTGCTCGATGCCACCGACCCCAGCCGCCCCATCACCATATTTGTCGCCAGCGCCGGCGGAAGCGTGCGATCGGGTCTTGCGATCTATGACGCCATGCGCCTCGCATCGTGCCCCATCCGCACCGTCTGCCTGGAATTCGCCGCGTCCATGGGCGCCGTGATCTTTATGGGCGGCGACGATCGCCGTATGGCGCCCCATGCAGAGCTCATGATTCACGACCCACTGATCCCCCAGGGGGCAGGCGGCTCGGCACTTGCGCTGCAGGAAACCAGCCGGCGTCTCATGCAGACCCGCAAGACCCTCACGCAAATCCTCTCGGACCGCAGCGGCCTCACGCCCAAGCGCATCCAGTCCCTCACTGCAAAAGACACCTACCTTTCGGCCGAGCGCGCCGTCGAGCTCGGCTTTGCCCACGAAATTCTCTCGACCACCAAGGAGGTCGCCCATGTCTAACCTCGCCAGCCGCCTCGCCGCATCTGAGTCCGCATCGTCCACCATCCTCGCCAAGGATCGAACGCTCTCCTGCGACACCCGCCAAACGGGACTCAACAACAACGCACTTGTGATCGGCCCCTCGGGAGCCGGCAAGACCCGAAACGTCCTCAAGCCCAACCTGCTGCAAATGAACGCAAGCTACATCGTGCTCGACACCAAAGGCACGCTCTGTCGCGAAGTGGGACCCGTGCTGGCAGCCCACGGTTACCGCGTGCAATGCCTCAACTTCGCCGACCTCAACACCGTCCCGGCCCTTGCGCCCGGCATCGAGCGCTGCGGCTACAACCCCCTGAGGCACATTCGCCGCAAGGCGGACGGCAGGCCCAACCAGCAGGACATCCTCTCGGTGGCAAAGGCCATCTGCCCCATCGAGGACAACAACCAGCCTTTTTGGGATCATGCGGCGGCAAACCTGCTGTCGTGTCTTATCGCCTACGTCACCGAACAGCTACCCGCCGACGAGCAGACGATCAGCTCGGTCATCAAGCTGATCGAGCACCTGCAGGACGGTGCCACGGCCCGATTGTTTGACGATCTGATCACGACCGACCCCCAAAGCTATGCCCTCTCGCTATGGCGGCGCTACGCCATTACGCAAAATGCCGAGCGCATGCACGCGAGCATCGTCGGCATCCTTGCCGAAAAGGTCATGTGTCTGGGATTCGACGGTGCGGCACAGCTCTATCGTGAGTGCCATCAGGTGAACTTCGCTTCCATGGGACACACCCCCTGCGTCCTGTTTGTAACCGTGAGCGATATTGACCGCAATCTCGATCCGCTGACCGGCCTCTTTATTTCGCAGGCGTTTATGGGCCTCATTCGTGAGGCCGATAGGCAGCCCGACGGCAGCCTGCCCGTGCCCGTGCGCTTTATGCTCGATGACTTCGCAAATCTGCAGATCCCCCAGATCGACAACGTGCTCTCGATTATCCGAAGCCGCAACATCTGGGCAACGCTGCTGCTGCAGTCGACCAACCAGCTCGATGCGCTCTATGGCGAGGCACGCGCACGCTCCATCATGGGCAACTGCGACACGCATCTGGTGCTGGCGTTCCAGGATCCCGAGAGTGCCCGGGTGTTTTCCGACCGCGCCGACGCGCTGCCCAGCACGCTCATGGCGACGCCGATCGATCGCTCGTGGCTCTTTGTGCGCGGTCGCACTCCCGAACAGGTCGAGCGCTTTAGGCTCGAAGACCATCCGCTCTACGGGGAGCTGCCCGAGGCGCAGCGAGACCATGCGGAGGCCGAGATCTAGGCGCAGGGTTCTCGCGGCGCGCGGCGCCCCAGCGATGTTCCACAAAGGCCGTGCGCCCCGGGACTACGGCAAAGCAAAGGGGCCCGCATCCGATAGGATACGGGCCCCTGACTATAAGGCGCGATGCGTTAACAGCAGCGACTACTTGCGATGCGCGCGATAGAACTCGATGAGCGCCTGGGTCGAAGCGTCCTGCTCGGCCTTGGCGGCGTCGTCGTGGAAGGCCGGGGTGATCTGCTTGGCAAGCTGCTTGCCGAGCTCGACGCCCCACTGGTCG
>CALDBJ010000139.1 GCA_937937835.1 uncultured Collinsella sp. | reverse complement strand
ACGAAAGGAGAGAACCAATGCCCTGCATTATGAGGGATTTCCCAATATAGTCCATCCTATGGCCAACCTGATCATTGGCATGCATGACATCAATAACTAAGCCGGCGGTTTTATAGAGAGCATACAAAAGAACAGCAGGCACCGTATCAATACGACACGTCGCAATGGAATAGACGGCCAACATTGCAAACGCCATAAACGTAGTAAAGAAACGAAAAGTCAGGTATTCACCAGCAGAGTTTTTCCTTTCAACATCTGCAATTTGTACCGTGTACATCCTGTATTGGGCCAATTGAGAAAACATGTTGAAAATAGACATAGCAAGGGAATAAATTCCAGCAGCACTATATCCATCAGACAGTCGAACGACCAATATAGTGATTAGCCATTGACAGCCTAAATTCGTCAACGAGCCAACGGTATTCCAGAACATATTGTGTTTAATCGAAAGAGTCTTCTCTGTGGCTTCCACAAATATAAGCGCCCTTCTGAACAAGTCGCGATTCGGATACGAAGCTATTTTGCTTCTTTAATCATGTTTAAAATCAAAAGAAACAGCCAATTCGGTACAAGTCGCATAATGATTTCAGCTTTAGCAATGGACGGGCAAGCTCGTCGATATTTAAGCAAGCCAATTATGGAGCGTCGCTCTCTTGCATCGGCGAACCCCATTATTTCCTTTAGGTGCGGTGAATCAGGAAATCTTTCGGCAAATTGCTTAGCTGTATCAACCCTGTTTTTGACTCTTGTTAAATACCAATCATCTTTTGAAGCAACACCCGCAAGGAATCCAGTTTCATTCCCGCCATGTCGACGATACTTAACCAAGGGAGTCGTTGTAAAACTGCACTTCCCCAGTTCGCTGCAGCCCAATGTCAACCACAAATCATGTGCAGTGGATTCCGGAAAGGGAATCATCGACTTAGCAGCACTCGCATCTAGCATGAGAGCCATACCAATGCCGTAGCATACACTTGCAGCCTGAATAGTAATATCCTCTCCGGAGCACCAATTTACTTCAGGCGAATTTGGATGAGCTTTTCTGTAGCTCTCTACCAGCATGTTTCCGTTTTCGTCGATTACCGATCTATCGCAAACATCAAGAATTGAGCCTTCTTCTAGCATATGGTTGAGCGAAACTTGAACTCTGTTAGGCTCCCAAATATCATCTTGATCGCAAAATACTACGTAATCCCCTTCTGCCAAAGAGAGTAGTGCCTCGAACGATTTGACATAACCGAGATTTTTATCGCCATGATAATAACGATAGGCGTTTTTCTTTATATGCTCTTGGATAAACCCCTCTAAAGAGGCCGATTCGGGGCAGTCATTTCTGACCAAAAGCGTAACCGGAAACGTTTGTTCATCAATCGAATCAAGTTGAGCGGCGAAAAACTTAAGATCAGGTTTATATGCTGAAAGAAGTACGCATACGCCTGTACCATTTCCCTTTTCTATTTCCAAAAATCCTCCCAAAGTCATGTTTTCAAGATTAGCAAAGCAATCATTAGAGATTTAAGGTGTTGTTTATTACGCTCAAAAAAGACAGGAGAAGGCTCGGCCTTTAGATAATACATGGCGGCAAATTGAATGGTGCTCCCGTAATTTTTAACACCAACACCGACATCTCGCCCCCCTAGAGGGAGCGAGATGGTTGGCTTTTCAAAATAATCTGAAAAGGAAGCTCGTAGAGAATTAAAATCCTGCGCACCGGAAGTGCATACAGTTTATGACTGCCTTCTCATGAAACCGCTTGCCAAATCAAAGCACCTCAATTGGAAAAGAGTCCCTTAAGAATCAGTGTCTTTCTCCCACCTTTAAAGACACTTGTCCAATATCAATAGGTAACAACCTTTGTTCCATAAGGAATGTTATCGTAAATCCATTTTGCGTTCTGGATCTCAAGGCGCACACATCCTGCAGAGGATGGAACGCCCATCGTGGGATCCATCACCCGGTTACTGTTGACGTAGTAGGGCGAAGAATGGAATAGATAATCACCGTAGAACTGTGTGTAGTAATAGCAAGTATATCCATGCCCAAAGGAGTATCCCTTTCCGTAGACTTGGTACTCCCCTATCACAGTTGGCGTACTGGCTTTTCCCGTCGAACATACATATCGACGGTTTAAGGACCAATTATTCCATGACCCAGTGTAGATGCTCGTGATACAACGCGACGTATCGACAAGTATCAGCCAATTTGTATTGCTTGAATAACTTTGAGCTTTAGCGTCCATATAGTCTGACACCCACGCGCCGTTAGCCATGAAGTAATTCCAGGATCCGTCCACAACGCGCCAGCCAGTAGCCATAGCCCCACTAGCATCAAGCCAATACCAGGTGCCGCCCAAATTGAGCCATCCCGTCTGCATATAACCAGACGAATTCAAGTAATACCAATATCCGTTAACGGCAACCCAACCGGTTTTCATAACGTAAGTAGATGGATCTAAATAGAACCAGGAGCCATCCTTGCTCAGCCAGCCAGATCGTGCATAGCCAGCGGTCTCATCAAAGAAGTACCATTTTCCGTTAACGTTCTGCCAGCCGACGCTCAAGGAGCCATTAGTCGGATCAGCATAGAAAATGCAGCCACCAAGCGTCACGAAACCGCGCGCTTCGACCAATTCGCCATCGCCGTTTGAAGTAAATAACTTCCCATTGCGCAATGTTCCGCACAACGAGCAGTCAGAACCAGCAAAAGCCTTAGACGGACCATCCTGAACCGAGTCCTGGACATCTACCCATTCACGACAAGCAACAGCGCCTGAGCCTTTTGCATAATAGCTTTTCCCATTTACAGAAAAATGCCCGAGCAGCATTTTGCCGTCGACGGCAGGATCAAGATAATAGTATTGGCTACCGTCCTTCAGCCAACCCGTCTTTACAATACCCGATGCATTAGATGGCTCAGCGTAATACCAGTCTTCATCGCTCATAAACCAGCCGAGTGACAGCGATCCCGTTGAAGAAAAATGATACCGATTCGATCCGATGGAAAAAAAGCCGGTAACCATTCTATTGTCATTTGCGATATCGAGCCAATACCAAGCGCCGTTCACCGAACGCCAGCCCGACGCAAGTGCGCCGGAACCGTCTGCGTAATACCAGTCCGTACCATCAAACACCCAACCAACAGCCATTGCACCGGAATCCGATAAATAATAACGTGATGAGCCAACGGAAACGATTCCCCTAGACATAGCACCATCATTGGCGGGATCAAGCCAATACCAGTTATTGCCAGTTTGAAGCCAACCGGTTAAGACTTCACCATTGCTACCCCAATACCATAAACCGTTATCAAGACACCATCCATTAATCAGTCCATAGGTTCCAAGAAGATAAGGATGCCCATCGATAACACGTCGCCCAGTAACCATGGAACAGCCGTCAAGGGAGTCAAACCAGTACCATTGGCCTCCGATAAGCTGCCAACCATTTGCCAAAGCGCCTGATGGACTCGCGTAATACCACTTATTGTCAGTAAAAATCCAGCCGCAACTCATCGCGCCGTCACGAGCGGGGTCCAAATAAAACAACGAGCCGTCAACATTCTGCATTCCGGTCAAACGGCAGTCGTCAAGATAGTAATACCAGGACAAACCGTCCCATTGCCATCCAGATAGTTTTTCCGTCGTCGACGAGTCTTGGCTTTCGACAACCTGTGGATTCGAATCTTCCGCTGTTTTGCCAGCATAATCGTTGGAATCTTGAGCGAGACCGCCGCCGACAAAAGCACCCGACCCTTCCGTCGAGTCGCGCTCTACGATATCGTTATCCGCCCCCTCTTCCACGGCATAAGCAGTGCAAGAAAACGCGGGGGCGAAAACCGAGAGCGAGGCGGATAGTAGCACCAAGCCGATTGCTCGCCAGCAAATTCGATGATCAATCCGAGCATTCATTTCAGGCCCCCAACCGGTACCGACTGTCTTACAAGGAATCAATTAGATAAACGGACGGGCTGCGCCGATCACATTTCCCCTAGCGCTGACGGGATGAATACCGACACCCTGATGAGGCCAGGAGTCAATCATCATACCGCCGCCAAGTGCGATTGCGATATGCCCGCGATAATAAATCACATCGCCACGCTGAATCGAGCTGGTGCTCACGGGCATAAAGATGTTGCTTCGATACCAATTCATCGAATTGTAGGTTTGGCTTGGATCCCAGCGATGGTTATAAGGGTTGTAAACACCCATATCCATGCCAGTAGCATAAAGACATTGCAAGACAAAACCAGAGCAATCAACAGCCCCGCCGGGAGCGGTAGACCAAGGCTCAATATATTGCGTACCGATATATTCGTAAGCACGCTGAATAAAGGCATTCACGCAATCTTCCCGCGTCGCTTCGACAGAAATGCGAGAAGGAGTCACATAGGTAAAGTAGCCAGTGCAGTAGCTAGGCAACTGAACAGTCCAAGAGCTGACCTGGGGATACTGCGGAGGATTTTGCCAGCCAACCTTGTCGCACTGGCCATCGCTCCAGAAAATTCGACGCACGCCATCGATGGTTCTTGCGCCTGTTGCCATAGCACCGCTGCCGTCTAGCCAATACCACTTACCCGAATCTTTAAGCCAGCCAACATGCATGCTGCCGTTGGAGTCAAGGTAATACCATGTTCCATTGAGGCATTTCCAACCAGTTGCCATTTTTCCGTCGGCGTTTAGGTAATACCATGCACCGTCAGTAAAAACCCATCCAGTTTTCATCGCACCAGAATCGGCATCAAGCCAATACCAATCGCCATCAATCTGCAGCCATCCACGATGAATGACGCCCGTTCCGGGCTCAGCATAAAACCTTTGATTTGCAACATTAACCCAACCGGACGCAACCTGCCAGCCATCAGCTCCAGCTGTTTTTAGGATAGTACCGTTTTCGCGGATCACATCTTTGCAAAGATATCCATTGCCATCGGCATATCTTTCTACGCCGTCTTTAACGGTAATCCAGCTTGACACCACAAGTCTACCGCTCAGGTTTGCGAAACAATCGTTGCCGCCCACCTCAAATAAGCCCGTTTTCATGAGATGGCTAGCAGGGTCCAGGTAATACCAACTCACGCCCTCTTTATACCAGCCAGAAATAAGCGCGCCAGATTCAGAGGCAAAATACCAGCCGTCCTCGGACTGAGCCCAACCAATAGCCATAGTCCCATTCGAATTCAAATAATATGCTGCATTGCCAAGGTCTAAATACCCAACAGACATTTTGCCGTCGGAAGCCGGATCGAGATAATACCAGGTTCCGTTAACGAGTTGCCAGCCAGTGACCGCAATACCATTAGAGCAGTAATACCAATCTACTCCATCTTTGAACCATCCATTTACGAGGCCATAGTCGCCAAAAATGTAGGTACTTCCATCGATCTCGTGACGACCTTTGAACATAGCCAGCGTCTGAGAGTCAAAATAATAGCGAGTCCCACCTATCGTCTGCCATGACGAAGCAAGTGCGCCCGATGGATATGCCCAGTACCAATTCCCGTCAACGAGAATCCAGCCGGTTTTCATAGCACCAGTGGCATCTAAATAGTATTTCCCGCTCCCGAGGTCGACAAAACCAACCTGCATTATATGGGTGGCAGGATCCAGGTAATACCATGTGCCGTCTTGATAAAACCAATCAGCAGCTAAATCGCCTCCAGCATTGGCATAAAACCAATTTCCATCTGAGTTACGTAGCCAGCAGTTCTGATATAGCGCGCCAAAAGGCGTTGCGGCATTGCCGTCATTCGCATAAAACGAAGCAGTCGATCCGCCAGCATCGGTCACATTGAAATAACCTGTCTGCATTGCACCATCATTGGCCGGATCAAGCCAATACCAATAGCCCCCGCTTTGCAGCCAGCCAGTTTGGTGTTTACCGTTTTTTCCGTAATACCAAACTCCAGACGACTCGTCTCGTTGCCAGCCATCTTTTATGACGGAAGAATTATCAGGTTGCAAATCATCGGAAACCACCGAAGAAAAATCCGCTTTTGACTCAATACTCTGAGCCTCAACGGAATCCTGTGCAAACGCGACATTCGCACTCAGGGGCAAGCAGCAAGCAGTGATTAATGACGCAGCAGCACAAACAAGCGTGGCCTTCTTTTCGAATCGATACATAAGCGACCCTCCCAGATATCCTATTTAGTTATTTTAATCCACCTTTCGAGATTGATTTTCGCTACTTTCTGTTCAGTCTATGTAGCTAAATACAATTGATTGAACATATCGTTCAATCATTCTATTCTTTTCCTAAGCAATGAACATCTTAATTGGAGGCCTGCAGTGGAACTGACCAAGCGTAACTTTACAGTTCTGTACGAATACCTAAAGAACCCATATGCCAGCCAGCGAGAAGTTGCCGAGCGCACCGGCCTTTCACTTGGATCAGTAAACGCAGCGAATAAAGAGCTCACGAATGAGGGGCTTCTCGAATCGGACAGCCTAACCGACGGCGGTTACGAAGCGCTTCATCCCTATAAGGTTGAAAACGCAGTGATATTGGCTGCGGGGCTTTCGAGCCGCTTTGCTCCCATTTCGTATGAAAAGCCCAAAGGCCTTTTAAAAGTACGTGGTGAGATCCTCATTGAGCGACAGATTAGGCAGCTGCAAGACGCAGGTATCAGCAATATCACCGTCGTTGTCGGCTATAAAAAAGAATATTTCTTCTATCTC
>CALDBJ010000138.1 GCA_937937835.1 uncultured Collinsella sp. | reverse complement strand
CCACTGTGAAAAACGGTGCCACCACCATGAGCCAAACTCCAGCTACGTCGGGAACTGCGGTTACCGTAAGCCTTAAGCATGGGGAATCCGTCATCGTTTACGGTCTCTCATCGGAGGATAAATTCGCCGTAACTGAGGCGGATTATCATGGCGACGGTTATAAGACGTCGTACAAGATTGGTGATGGCACCAATTCGACAGAAGGTAGCTCTATTGTCGAGGAAGCTATCGGTGCTTACGACACCACGGTGATCTTTACCAACACCAAGGATGTTACCGTTCCGACCGATGTTATTCGGACGGTCGTTCCCTATGCGGCAATCGTCGCGTTTGCTGCCGTGATGGGCGTGGTCTTCTTCCGTCCTCGTCGTAATCGTCGTTAAAACAGCGAGGATTACAGCCGATGGAGCTTAAACGCATAGCTCGGCTGGCGAGAGCCGGCGACCGCGTGCTTACGTGGTTTGCCGGCTTTCTCGTGCTGCTCATGCTGCTGTACGGGGGCTATTCGCTGTGGGATACAAACAGCGTTATGAACGGCGGGTTCATCAGCGATGAGCTGCTGCACTACAAACCCACCGGGACCAACGATTGCGCACGCCTGCAGGATCTGATGGCCAAAAATCCCGACGTTGTCGGATGGGTCACCATCGATGGCACCAACATCGATTATCCCTTCGTTCAGGGAAAAGATAACCAGGAATACCTCAACAAAGACGTGTTGGGGGAGTCCGCGGTTTCGGGAGCGGTGTTTTTGGATACGCGCAACAGCCGCGCGATGACCGATCCCTACAATCTGCTCTATGCGCACCACATGGATAACGGTGCGATGTTTGGCGATGTCGATCGGTTTCTAGACAGGGGCTTCTTTGACCTGCACCGCACGGGCACGCTCTACACAAAGGATGGGGCGTTCCGGCTGCGCATCGTTGCCGTGTGTTCGTTTGCTGCGAGTGATGACATTATCTTTGGGCCGGGAAACCTGGACCAGGCCTCGATGCAGACGCTGCTCACGCATATCTCGCAGACGGCGGTGCATGCGGACATGGATGACGTTGGCCCTGATTCGCGCATCATCGTTCTTTCTACCTGCAGTGATAAAACAAACGGGCGCCGAGCACTTATAGCAGAGGTCTTGTAGCTCATTGAATATTCCGATTAAGCTGCGCCCCATAGGCTGCATCAAGTTTGAGGCTCTCGGTCCATCATGGTAGAGTTGTCCGCGCGTGAATTTCGGCACACTGCGCGCTATCTGCGCTTTTACCGTTTGGAGGAGTGAGCTTGTGAATGCTTCTGTCGCCAAGAAGGCCAGCCAGGCGGTGCGCCTTCTGATGATGGCGCTCACGGCAGTTCTTATCTTTTTCTTCATCAATGTCATGTTGCTCGTCTCCGACATCCAGGGCACGGCGCGCGTGGTCAACTACGCCGGTCTGGTGCGCGGCACCACGCAGCGAATCGTTAAGCTCGAGGATGCAGGCCAGCCACAAGACGACCTGCTCAAGGCCGTTGATTCATACATTAGTGGTTTGCGCTACGGAAGCGACGACCTCAATCTCGTCCGTCTCGATGACGATGAGTATCAGGCAAAGATGACCGAGCTCGCGAGCTATTTTGACAAGCTTCGCACCGAGATTGCCCGTGTGCGCGAAGTCGGCTACGAGAACACCGACATCATCGCCATGAGCGAGGAGTTCTTTGGCATTTGTGACGATGCCACGAGGCTTGCGGAGGACTACTCCCAGGAGAAGGCCACGGCGCTCAATCGCCTTGAGGGTTTGGTGATTATCGACATCGTGGGCCTGGTGGCGACCTTTGCGGTCGAACTTGCTCGCGCGGTGCGCACTGCCGCGCTCAATCGCGAGCTGCAGAACAAAGTCTATCTCGATGAAGCCACGGGACTGCCCAACAAGAACAAGTGCGAGGAAATCTTGGGGCAGGGGCATCCCGTTTCCGCCGAAGCGCCTGTTGCGCTGTGTGTTTTCGATCTTAACAATCTGCATACGGTCAATAACAGCTTTGGCCACGAGAAGGGTGACGAGTACATCCGTTCTTTTGCCCAGCAGCTGGGGTGCGTGGCGTCCGAGACCTGCTTTGTGGGCCGCGACGGCGGCGATGAGTTTATCGCGGTGCTGCGGGATACCGATCGAGCTGCCGTGGAGTCCTGTCTCGCTCGGGTTCGTGCGAACGTGAACGAGTATTCCGAGGCTCACCCCGACATGCCCATCAGCTATGCGGTGGGCTACGCGCTTTCCAGCGATTTTGATGAACCGCCTACGATGCGCGAGCTCTTTTCCCAGGCCGACAAAAACATGTACGTCGATAAGAACCGTGTAAAGACAGTCGAGGCGGCCAGGCCGCAACACGAGGAACGGTAAGCTTGTAACGGAGGGCATAGAAAAGCCTCCGCAGCTCGTGTGGCTGCGGAGGCTTTATTCGTTGCGGCGCATTGTGTTTGGGTCGTTGAGATGAGTCGATTTGCCCCGAAAGAGGAGGGTATTGACCTTAGGGTCATGCCCGACGAATGAGCGGCAAATCGGCCGTCTCGGCGGGCCGAACTACTCCAGCTCAAACGCTCCGGTGTAGAGCTGGTAGTAATACCCGCGCTTGGCGATCAGCTCGTCGTGGTTACCGCGCTCGATGATGCGGCCGTGGTCCAGACAGATGATCGCGTCGGAGTTGCGCACGGTGGACAGGCGGTGCGCGATGACAAACGTCGTGCGGCCCTCCATGAGCTTGTCCATGCCCGCTTGCACGATGGCCTCGGTGCGGGTGTCGATGGAGCTCGTGGCCTCGTCCAGAATCATCGCCGGCGGATCGGCGACGGCGGCGCGTGCGATTGAAATCAGCTGGCGCTGGCCCTGCGACAGCTGCGCGCCGTTGCCGGTGAGCATCGTGTCGTAGCCGTCGGGCAGGCGGGTGATAAAGTCGTCGGCGCCCGCGAGCTTGGCCGCCGCGATGCACTCCTCGTCAGTGGCGTCCAGATTGCCGTAGCGGATGTTATCCATCACGGTACCGGTGAACAGGTTTACGTCCTGCAGCACCACGCCCAGCGAGCGGCGCAGATCGGCCTTGCGGATCTTGTTGACGTTGATGCCGTCGTAGCGAATCTTGCCGTCGGCAATGTCGTAGAAGCGGTTGATGAGGTTGGTGATGGTCGTCTTGCCCGCACCGGTGGCGCCGACAAACGCGACCTTCTGGCCCGGCTTGGCAAACACGGACACGCCGTGCAGCACCTCGTGGTCGGGCGTGTAGCCAAAGTCGACGTTATCCATGACCAGGTCGCCGCGCAGCGGTACGTACTCGATCTCGCCGGTTGCACGGTGCGGGTGTTTCCATGCCCACATGCCGGTGTGGTGGTCGGCCTCCTCGAACTCCCAGGTCTCGGGGTTCACCTGCGCGTTGACGAGCGTTACGTAGCCTTCGTCGGCTTCGGGCTCCTCGTCGATGAGCTCAAAGATGCGGTCGGCGCCGGCGAGGCCCATGACCACGGCGTTGATCTGCTGCGAGATCTGGCCGATCTGCCCGCAGAACTGCTTGGTCATGTTGAGGAACGGCACCACGACGGCGATGGACAGCGCCATGCCCGAGATGCTCAGGTTGGGCACGCCCAGCGCCAGGAAAATGCCGCCTGCCAGTGCGACCAGCACGTAGAGCAGGTTGCCCAGGTTCATAAGGATGGGCATGAGGATGTTGGCGTACATGTTGGCCTTCTGCGAGACCTCGAAGAGCTTTTCGTTGCGCTCGTCAAAATCGGCCTCGGCGGCAGACTCGTGGCAGAATGCCTTGACGACCTTCTGGCCGTTCATGACTTCCTCGATATGGCCCTCGACAACGCCAAGCTCGGTCTGCTGCGCAATGAAGAAGCGCGCGGAGTTGGAGCCGAGCAGTTTGGTCATAAAGGTCATAAAAGCGACGCCGGCCACAATGACCAGGCACATCCACACGCTGTAGTACAGCATGATAAAGAACACCGTGACGATGACGATGGTCGTCATGAGCAGGTTGGGCAGCGACTGGCTGATCATCTGGCGCAGCGTGTCGATGTCGTTGGTGTAGTGGCTCATGATGTCGCCGCGCTGGTGCGTGTCGAAGTAGCGAATCGGCAGGTCCTGCATGCGGTTGAACATCTTCTCGCGCAGCTTCTCGAGCGAGCCCTGCGTGACGATGGCCATGGCGCGGTTCCAGAACAGTGAGGACAGGATGCCGACGCCGTAGATGCAGGCGAGGGTGGTTACGAGCTGCAGAATCTTGGGCTGCGCGGTCGTCCAGTCGCCCGACTGCCACGATTCGCTAATGATCTGCAGGGCGCTCTGAAGGAAGGTCGCGCCGATGGAGTTGATGATGGCGCAGAGCACCACGCCGGCGACGACGAGGGGCAAAAGCACGGGGTAGAAGCCAAAAAGCGTCTTGATGAGGCGCGACATGGTGCCGCCCTTGCGGTTGAGCGCGCGCTCGGCGGTCGTTGCCTTACTCATGTGCCTCGCCTCCTTCCTGAGCCTGAGCTTGCGTTATGGATGCCTCGGTGTCGGCCTCGTCGGCCCCTTCACCCTCGGCAGACATCTTGTTCTGCGAGGTAAAGGTCTCGCGGTAGATCTCGCTTGTCTTAAGCAGCTCATCATGGTTGCCGATCTGCGCGATGTGGCCACCCTCCATGACGATGATGCGGTCTGCATCCTGCACGGAGCTAATGCGCTGGGCGATGATGAGCTTGGTCGTGTTGGGCAGATAGCTTGCCAGTCCTGCGCGAATCTTGGCGTCGGTCTTGGTGTCGACGGCGCTGGTGGAGTCGTCCAGGATCAAGATCTTGGGGCGACGCAGCAGGGCACGCGCAATGCACAGGCGCTGCTTCTGACCGCCGGAAACATTGGAGCCGCCCTGCTCGATCCAGGTGTCGTAGCCCTTGGGGAAGCCGTCGACAAACTCATCGGCGCAGGCCAGATGTGCCGCTTCGCGGACCTCCTCGTCGGTGGCGTTCGGGTCGCCCCAGCGCAGATTTTCGGCAATGGTGCCGCTAAACAGCACGTTTTTCTGCAGCACCATGGCGACCTGGTGGCGCAGCGCGTCCAAGCCGTAGTCGCGCACGTCCATGCCGCCTACGCGCACGGTGCCTTCGGTGGCGTCGTACAGGCGGGCAATGAGGTTTACGAGCGTGGACTTGGCCGAGCCGGTGCCGCCGATGATGCCGATGGTCTCGCCGCTCTTAATGTGCAGGTCGATGTCGTCGAGCGCCTGGCGTTTCGCATGCGCGGAATACTTAAAGCTCACGTGGTCAAAGTCGATGGAGCCGTCGGCAACCTCGAGCACGGGCTTGGTCGGGTTGGCGATCGTGGGCTCGGCGGCAAGCACCTCGGTAATGCGGTGCGCCGATTCGTCGGCCATAGTTACCATGACAAAGATCATCGACAGCTGCATCAGGCTCATGAGGATCTGGAAACCGTAGGTAAAGATCGAAGAGAGCTGGCCCACGTCGAACAGCGTGCCCTGGCTCGTGATGATGAGCTTGGAGCCAAGGTAGATGATGACGACAAACGCGCCGTTGACGCAGATGTTCATCATGGGGTTGTTAAAGGCGAGCAGCTTCTCGGCGCGGGTGAAATCCATCTGGACGTCGCGCGCGGCGGTCGCGAACTTCTCCTTCTCAAAGTCTTCGCGCACGTAGCTCTTAACCACGCGCATGCCGGTGACGTTTTCCTCGACGGACTCGTTAAGGGCATCGTACTTGTGGAACACGCGCGAGAAGATGGGGCGCACCTTAAAGATGATAAAGAACAGTCCAAAGCCCAGCAGCGGAATGATGACCAGGTAGACCATGGCAACGCTGCCGCCCATGATAAACGCCATGGTAAAGGCGAAGATCAATACCAGCGGCGCGCGCACGGCGATACGGATGATCATCATAAAGGCCTGCTGCACGTTGTTGATATCGGTGGTCAGGCGCGTGACGAGCGAGGAGCTCGAGAACTCATCGATGTTGGCAAAGCTGAACGTCTGGATCTTGTAGAACAGGTCGTGACGCAGGTTCTTGGCGAACCCGCAGCTTGCATGGCTGCAGGTGACGCCGGCCGCGGCGCCAAAAGCAAGCGATGTTAGCGCGATGAGCACCAAAAAGCCTGCGGTGGGAAGCATCTCGGCTACGGTGGCGCCGTCTTTGATGGCGTCGATTAAGTTGGCGGTGATAAATGGAATCAGCATCTCGCAGAGCACCTCGCCAAGCACGAGCAACGGCGTGGCAACGGTGTCTTTCATATAGTCGCGGATGCTGCCCATGAGGGTTTTAATCATCCAGTTCCTCCCAGGTTACGCGGATTTTATCGAGCATTTCGGCGAGGTCCTCGCGCTCGTCGTGGGTGAGCGCGCTAAAGGCCCGTTCTCTAAAGCGGATGCGGGCCGCCTGGTCGATGCGGGCGTTTTCCCGGCCGGTTTCGGTCAGGCGAATGGTGAGTTGCCGTCGATCCTTGGGGTTACGGCTGCGCTCGATGAGACCGTTGAGCTCGAGCTTGGACAGGATCTCGGAAAGTGACCCCGGCTTGAGGTCAAAGTGCATGCCGAGCTCCTGCTGCGACATCTCGCCGCCGGGTTGCTTGGCCAGCAGGCAGATGATGGGTGCCTTGCCGGACACGCCTCCGCCATGAAAATGCATGTAATGGCCGCAAAAGCCCAGATTATTGAGGATGCGCTTGGCAAGCTTGTCTTCCGAGCTAACCGCTTCGGGTGCATCCGCCGACCGTGACGGGTCGCCGCCGGGCTCGTGCGAACAAAGGCTAAGAGGTTCATCGCACATGAATTAGTGCCGCTCCTTTCTTTAGTTAGGTAGAGGAATTGTTTTGTGCCTAACCAATTTAGGAGCGTGAGAAATCAATGTCAAGGTACCAAACTTATTAAGTTACGGCGTTTTATCAAACGCCGTAACCGCTCGACTCCGCTCACGACGTCCCCTGCGCTACACTTAGTCGCACTGTGGCGCTGCTGCGCCGTGCCCGAACCAAGGGGGACACTCATGAAGAACACTCAGCTGCTGCTGATCAACGATATGTGCGGTTACGGTAAGGTCGCGCTTTCTGCAATGCTGCCGGTGCTGTCGCACATGGGCTATCGCATTCACAACCTGCCGACGGCCCTCGTTTCCGATACGCTTAACTACCCCAAGTTCTACATCCACGACACCACGGAGTATGTCCGCCAGAGCCTCGCCATCTGGGAGGAGCTCGGCTTTGAGTTCGACGCAATCTCGACCGGCTTTATCGTGACCGAGGAAGAGACGCGCATCATCTCGGACTTTTGCCACCGCCGTGCGCAAAAGGGCACCAAGGTGTTCGTTGACCCCATCATGGGCGACAACGGCAAGCTCTATGCGGGCGTGCCCGAGTCCACGATCGGTCTCATGAGGCACCTGCTCGAGTGCGCCGACTACGCGGTTCCCAACTACACCGAGGCCTGTCTGCTTGCCGATACGCCTATCGCCGAGCAAATTACGCCCGATGAGGCCCGCGCCCTTGTGGACGCCGTGCGCGAGCTGGGTGCCAAGTCGGTGGTCATTACGAGCGCCGTGGTCAATGGCACGAACGCGGTTATCGGTTACGACCATGTAGCGGGGGAGTACTTTACGATTCCCTTTGAGCTCATTCCGGTCTATTTCCCGGGCACGGGCGACACGTTCTCGGCGGTGCTCGTCGGCCGCGTTATGGCAGGTTGGAGTCTGCAGCGTGCGACGTCCGATGCCATGCGTGTGGTGGCTGAGCTTATCGAGCGCAATGCCGACCAAGAGGACAAGTCGGCCGGCCTGCCCATCGAGGCCTGCCTGGACGTGATCGACCATGAGTAATGCTGATGAGGGCGGCGTCAAGCCTGCGGGCGAGAACAAGCCGCTCGGCGCGCCGCGTGGCAAGCGTCCACGTATCCGCGTGAGCTGCGTAGACCAGCTGGGCACATGCCGCTGCCATCACGGGCACAAGCCGGGTGACGTCTTCGACTTCGACCGAGATCGCGGCAAGATGTGCGCCATGGCCTGCCATGTGGGCTTTCCCTATATCGATATCCTGCGCTATGGCGGAACCGTGCCTGGCAACGAGCCCGGTACGGCAAAGTTCTGCTGCCCCGAAGTCGATACGCTGAACGTCTGGCTTGCCGAGATCGTCGACGAGTAGTTGAGCGCAATGTGACAAAGGGACAGTTCTTTTGTCACATTCGCCGGTGGTGCCCCTTCTACTATGTTTGTAATCTCAAATCTCTGCATTTCATCCGATTTTAGGTTCTAAAAATTCTGCGTTTCATCGATAATCAAGCGTATAAAACTTTGCATTTCATTTGATGACACTGAGGGGAGAGCCTATGCTGCGCAGGAAAATAGCGGCAGAGCTGGAGCGCTGGCTGAAGTCTGCCGAGCAAAAGGCCTTATTCATTACGGGTTCTCGCCAGATCGGCAAAAGCTATTCGATTCGCGCATTTGGCAAAGCCAACCATGCAACCTACATCGAGCTTAACCTCATGGATAATCGCCAGGCAAAAGATGCTCTTCTCGAGGCGCGGGATGCCGATGATTTCATCAGCAGGGTGACGCTTCTTTCGGGAAAGTCGATTGCGCCAGGCAAAACGCTCGTGTTTATCGATGAGGTCCAAGAGGCCCCCGACATCATGACGATGGCAAAGTTCCTTGTTGAGGACGGGAGGTGCCGCTGGGCGTTTTCGGGGTCAATGCTCGGGACTCAGTTCAAGGGCGTCAGGTCCTATCCCGTGGGGTATGTTCACGAGCTTAGGATGTTCCCGCTCGATTTTGAGGAGTTTTGCTGGGCAATCGGGGTGAGCGAGGGGGCTCGCCAAACGATACGTGACGCGTGTATCAGCGAGAGGCCCATTCCTGATTACATTCATGACGCGATGATGGCAAACTTCAGGACCTATACCGTTGTCGGCGGAATGCCGGAGGTCGTGCAGCGTTTCCTTGACACGCAGGGCGACCTTGCCTCTGTTCGTCAGCTACAGTCCGAGCTCAACGAACAGTACCGACGGGATATTTCCAAGTATGCAAGCGGGCGTGCCCTTCAGGTGCAGAGCATCTACGATCAGCTCCCCATTATGCTTGAGGGCGAACACAAGCGTTTCGTGCTCAATTCCATTGACCCCAAGGCGCATTATGAGAAGTACCAGCGAGATTTTGTTTGGCTTGTCGATGCCGGCGTTGCTCTCAAAGCCGATATCGTAACCGAGCCAAAGTCGCCCCTGCTCAAGACGGCACGGCCATCGCAGTTCAAGCTATACCAATCGGATACGGGCATGTTGATGGCGCGCTACCCCGTTGGAGTCGCCCAAGCGGCGTATCTTGATAGCAAGGAGCCCAATCTGGGCGGCATTTACGAAAACGTGGTGGCCCAGCAGCTGGCTGCCCAAAATCGCCAGCTTTACTACTATCAGACAAAAAAACGCGGTGAAGTGGACTTTGTGGTCGATGGACCGGATGGGACGGCTGTTCCGATCGAGGTTAAATCGGGCTCCTATTACCACGCGCACGCTGCGCTCGGTCATGTGCTTGATACGGCTGAATATGGCGTAAGGCTCGGGATTGTTTTCTCGAAAGGCAACGTTGAGCGCAACGGAGCGGTTCTCTATTTGCCGCTATATGCGACCTGGGCCCTTTCGGATGTTTTGGGCGACTCCTGCGCCGAGGGGATAAAGCTGGAGGTCAAGCCGGTCTAGGGCCAGTCCCGGATGTGACAAAGGGACAGTCCCTTTGTCACATTCATGAGTGTGGATTTTCTCCCGTATAGAGCGCACTTGAACGCTCAAAGTGGGAGAAAATCTACGCTCGATTTATGCCGTGGGCGCGGTTCGTGCGCCCACGAACCTACAGCTGCTCGAGCATAGCGGTACAACCGGCGAGCACGTCGCGGTAGGTGGCGTCGAAGTTGCCGGTGTACCAGGGATCGGCCACGTCGCCGGGGCGCTCGGTCCAATCGAGCAGGCGCGTAATCTTGCCGTCGGGGTCGTCGCCAAAGATGCGACGCAGGTCACGCGCGTTCTCGGCATCCATATAGACAATGTGATCCCAGTCGCCATACTCCGCGCGACGCGCCTGACGTGCGCGATGTGCGACGACGGGAATCCCAACCTCGCGTAGCTTGGCAACGGTACCGTGATGCGGCGGGTTGCCGATCTCCTCGGTCGAGGTCGCCGCGGAATCGATGGCAAACTCCGCCTCGCGCCCAGCGCGGCGCACGAGCTCGGTAAACACCGACTCGGCCATCGTCGAGCGGCAGATGTTGCCATGGCAGATAAACAGTACACGTTGCATATGCGGTTTCCTTTCGATCGCCATCATCGAGCTCGAGTATCGCATCTACGCCTGCGCCATCGCCCTCTTGCGCTCCCAGCGAGCCAACTTAATCGTCACCAGCGTGAGCGCCCAGGCCACAAGCGAGAACACGGCACCGACCGCGCCTACATATGCAATGCCAACTCCGCTTACCACGGCGCCGCCCACTGCGGTGCCAAACGAGATGCCGACGTTAAACGCCATGGGCTCAACCGAACTTGCGAGTACCATCGACTTGGGATGGCGGCTGCGTGCCACGTCCATAAAGTGCGTGATGCATGAGACCGAGAACAGGTACATGAGCATCGCCAGGCTAAAGACAAAGACCAGCGCGAGCGGCATGGCGGCGCCCACGGCAAACAGCCCGAGCAGTGCCGCCGCCTGCAGCACAAACGTAACCAGCAGCGCCTTCATGCCAAAACGCGCATCGATCCATCCGCCCAGGATGTTCGAGATCAGGCAGAACACGCCATAGGCCATAAGTGTGGTGCTCGCCTGAACGGTATCCATGCCCAGCACCTGCTCCAGATAAGGCGTCACGTAGCCGTAGAATACGTAGACCGAGCCCACGCCAAACAAGAAGATGAGCATGCCGGTGATGATGCTCGGCTCGCGTAGCAGACCCGCCTGCTCGCGAAAGGTGGCGGGCTCGTCGGTTTGCCCAGCGCGCGGCATAAACATCACGAGCGCTCCGCAGATCAGAACGGCAAAGGCCAGCGTGCCGTACATGGCCACGTGCCAATCGAGCGTGTCGGCCACAAACTTGCCGATCGAAGTGACAAAGACCATCGCCACGGAAAACGCGCCGTACACCACCGAGATGGCAAGCGAAGTTTGCTGCGGGGACAGCAGCTCGGGGATGTACGTCACGCCCACGGCGAGCAGCGCACCTGAGACAGAGCCCAGGACAATGCGCGAGATAAACAGCACTTGAAAGTTGGGCGCCAACGCCATGACCAGGTTGCCGAGCACAAAGACGATGCTGTAGCACACGAGCAACTGGTAGCGGCGGAATCGCCCCGTGCTGAGCGCAAGCACCGGCGTCGCGATGGCGTAGACGAGCGCAAACACGCTAATAAGTTGGCCTGCGGTGGCAAGCGATACGCCGAGTTCCGTCGCTAAGTCACTTTCGATGCCGATGACCACGAATTCGGAGCAGCCGAGCGAGAACCCCAAAAGCACGAGCAGCGCCAGGCAGAGCTTGGTGCGCGCGGGGGAGAGCGCGGCGGCGGTTGACTTACTTTTAGGCGTGGTTGCGGCGATCAAGGTTGTCACTCCAATGTCGCATTGATAAGCGGGATTCAATCCCTGCAACTCTAACAGAATGTGACAAAGGAACAGTCTCTTTGTCACATGGAGGGCTTGCCTGTATAGTCGCAATACAGGCGAAGATGGTCTCAGGTACATCGCGGGCGGCAGGAGATCCCATGGGTATGCACACGACAAAGGTTGCAGTGGGCGAGGGCAAGTTTGCGCTCGAGGCCCAGCTGACGGTGACGCCGCGAGGCATGGCGGTGTACGCCTGCTCGCCGGAGTTTGCGCACCTGGGCGCCACGGCGCAGGCCATTCCGCGCCCCGAGCCCGGCCGTACGGCAACGGTGAGCATCCTGGCCGTTCCGTGCCATCGAGACGAGATCCCGGCGCACGATATCGCGGCGGCGCTGGCCACGCGCTTTGGCGTGCCGGTAGTTGCAAGCACGGGTTTTCATGTTGAACAAGCGAGCGGTGACGACCTGCAGCGCGTGCTCGACACCACCAAGGAGCTCATCGCCGCGCTCGAGGAAGCCGCAGCCCGCATTCTGCGCGCCGGCTGGGATGAGGGCGGTGCGGGCGCCGAGGTCGTGGCGGTCGATGCTGCGACCGGCGAGGCGCTTGGCCCCGTCGACCGCATCGAGGCCCATGCTGGTGAGGGCATCCTGCATCAGGCATTTCTGACGCTTTTGGTCGAGGGCCGGGGCGAAGACGCGCGCCTGCTGCTCTGTCGCCGCAGTCCGCTCAAGCGCCTGTGGGGCGGGGTGCTGGCCGATAGCTGCGCCGGCCATCCGCTCCCCGGGGAAGACGTCGCGGCCGCCACGGCGCGCCGCATCAACGAAGAGCTCGGCATTACGCGCGAGCCCGATCAGCTCAAGCACCTCGGACACGTGGTGTACCGCGAGGACCACGGCGACGGTCGCTGCGAGTGCGAATGGTGCGAGGTCTACCTTGCCCATGTTGAGCCGGGCGAGCTGCATATCAACCAAGAGGAGATCTCGGAAGTGCGTCGCGTGGCTCCGTCCGAGCTCAAAGGCTACCTGCAGGGTCACCCCGAGCAGCTGGCCCCCTGGCTCCGCGAGGCCCTCGGCGACCCATTCATCCGCACGGCCCTCGCTATGTAAAAAAGACAGTCCCTTTGCCACATCCAAACCGTCACAACATTCGGCGAAAATCTCGAAAACGAGGAAAAGCGTCGAATGTTGTGACGGTTTTTGTCTAGGGAATCGCTTCTCATCCAAAAAATCCGCTTGACTGTATTACCGCAACACAGCGCAACGTAAGGGGTGTCCGATAACGGGCGCCCCTTTTTAAGCGGCAACATGGCTGCGAATTCGGAGCGCCCCCAACAAGAAAGGTGGGGAGATGGAAGCGGAAAAGAAGGCGTTTAAGATCACCAAGCGCGAAATTGGCTTTGTGCTGGGTATCGTTGTCTTTTTGCTGGTGAAGTTTCTTCCTTTGGCGGAGCTGAGCTCGACGGTCGAGCTCACGGTCGGCGGTCAGACCTGTCTGGCACTGACGCTCGCCACGGTGGTGTTCTGGGCATGCGGCGTGGCACAGCCGGGCTTTGTGGGCCTGCTCTACTGCGCACTGCTCGTCCTGTTCAAGGTGTGCGTGGACGACACGGGCGCCGCGAGCATCTCGGCGACGGTCGCCTCCACGTTTAGCTCGTGGACCAAGGCCACCATGTGGCTCGTCATCGGCGCCTACCTCATCGCCAGCGCGGTCAAGGAGTCGGGCCTGGGCGAGCGCATCGCCTACGCGTTCATGCTCAAGTTCGTGCGCGACGCCAAGTCGCTCATCATCTCGATCTTCGCGCTCACCTTTGTGCTGTCGCTGCTGATCCCGCATCCGTTCCCCCGCGCCTTCCTCATCCTCGCCGTCGTCTCGGTCATCGCCGAGTCCGCCGGCTACGGTGACGACGACAAGGGCAAGCTCGGCTTCCTCGTGTTTGCCGCTGCCGCCCCGGGTTCCATGTTCTTCCTGACGGGCGACTCCACGCTTAACCCGCTCGTTGCGCAGTACAGTGCCGAGGCCGGCGGCATGAGCCCGTCCTTCGTCGACTGGTTCCTGTACATGAGCGTGCCTATGCTGGTTGCGCTGCTGTGCACCCTGTTCCTGGGCCTTTTCCTCTTTAAGCCCAGCAAGGAGCTCGTCTACGATCGCGAGCAGATCGTGGCCAAGCAGGCCGCGCTCGGCAAGCTCTCCGTCAAGGAGATCCGCACCATCGTGTGGCTTGTCATCGCCATCGCGCTGTGGCTCACCGTCTCGGGCGACTATATCGGCTGGGTCACCCTGGCCATTGGCGTTGCTCTCGCCATGCCCATCATCGGCGAAGTCCTCACTCCCGCCAGCTGGAACGCTGTCGACATCAAGTCCCTCATGTTCCTGACGGCCGCCATGGCCGTGGGCTCCGTGGGCGGTGCCACCGGCATGAACGCCTGGATCGCCGACGTCGTGCTCCCCAGCTCCGTGCCTGAGAACATCTTCCTGTTCGCCCTGCTCGTCGCCGCGCTTTCCATGATCATCCACATGTTCATGGGCTCGGTCATGGCCGTGCTCGGCGTGTGCGTGCCGGCATTTATCAGCTTTGCCGCCGGCTCCAGCGTGAGCCCACTCGCCGTGGCGCTCATCGTCTTCACGTCCATCAACATCCACTACATCCTGCCGTTCCATAACCTGCCGATCCTTATCGGCGAAGGCAAGGACGCCGGCGGCTACACCTCCAAAGAGGCTATGCGCATGGGCATCCCCCTCACCGCGGTCGTCTTTGTCGTCGTGCTGGTCGAGGCCGCCTGGTTCCACCTCTTTGGCCTGATGTAAGCGGTCGAGCGCCCCGGCTGTAAGCAGCCAAGCGCTTGAACTTCGAGTGGTCGAGCGCTCCATTTGTGAGCGCCGCGGCCCCATTACGTTACCCCGTCCGGCGGCACCCCGTCGCCGGACACTCTCCCGAAAGGAGTACGCCATGTCCACTACCGATGCTTCCCAGATCCACGACCTGCGTTCCGCGCTCGACTTTTTGCGTGAGATGCCGGGCCAGCTGCTCGAGACCGACACCCAGGTCGATCCCGATGCCGAGGTCTCGGGCGTCTACCGTCACGTCGGTGCTGGCGGCACCGTCATGCGCCCGACCAAAGAGGGTCCGGCGATGGTCTTCAACAACGTCAAGGGCTTTGACGACGCCAAGGTCTGCATCGGTATGCTTGCCAGCCGCAAGCGCGTTGCCGCCCTGCTCGACCTGGACGAGGAGCACCTGGGCCTCGAGATCGGCAAGCGCTTCGAGAACCTGATCGCCCCCGAGCAGATCGCCGAGGGCAAGCACGTCGACTGCCAGGAGGTCGTGTACAAGGCGACCGACGAGGGCTTTGACCTGCGCAAGATCGTTCCCGCTCCCACCAACACGCCCGTTGACGGCGGCCCCTACATCACCATGGGCCTCGCCTATGGCACGAGCCCCGATGGCACCCAGTCCGACGTAACCATCCACCGCTTCTCCTGCGTCGACAAGGACAAGCTCGCCATGTGGATCACCCCGGGCAGCCGTCACCTGGGTGCGTTCTTTGACGAGTACTGCCAGCGCGGCGAGGATATGCCCATCTCCATCTCCATCGGCCTGGACCCCGCCGTGTACATGTGCTGCGGCTTCGAGGCTCCCACCACGCCGCTCGGCTTCAACGAGCTGCAGATCGCCGGCGCCCTGCGCGGCCGCGCCGTCGAGCTTGCCGACTGCGTCACCGTTCCGCAGAAGTGCATTGCCAATGCCGAGTACGTGCTCGAGGGCTACCTCATGCACGACGAGACCATCAACGAGGATGTCAACGGCCACGGCTACGCCATGCCCGAGTTCCCCGGCTACACCGGTGGCGCCAAGGTCTGCCCGGTGATCAAGATCACCGCCGTCACCACGCGCGTCAGCCCCATTATGGAGAGCTGCATCGGCCCTTCGCACGAGCACGTGTCCATGGCCGGTATCCCCACCGAGGCCTCCATCTACAAGATGGTCGAGACCGCTATCCCGGGCCGCCTGCTCAACGTTCACGCCGCTCCCTGCGGTGGCGGCAAGTTCGTTGCCATCATGCAGTTCAAGAAGTCGAGCAAAAATGACGAGGGCCGTCAGCGCAACGCCGCCATGCTCGCCTTCTCGGCATTCTCCGAACTCAAGCATGTGATCCTGGTTGACGAGGATGTCGACATCTTTGATATGAGCGACGTGATGTGGGCCATGACCACGCGCTTCCAGGCCGACGTGGACCTCATCACCATCCCCGGTTGCCACTGCCACGTGCTCGATCCGTCCAACGACCCCGCGTTCGACCCCACGATCCGCGAGCACGGCATCGCCTGCAAGGCCATCTTCGACTGCACGGTCCCGTTCGACCTCAAGAAGAACTTCATTCGCTCGCAGTTCATGGAGATCGACAAGGACAAGTGGGCTGCAGAGCTCGCTTTCTAGTAAGTAGCCCTACCAAGTAGTTAAGGAGTTGTCATGCCTGAGTCTTCTGTTCGTCCCCGTCGCATTGTCGTTGGCGTGTCTGGCGCTAGCGGTGCCGCGCTGGGTCTTGAGTGCCTCAAATGCCTGCGCCAGGCCGGTGCCGAGTCGGCGCTTGTCGTCACGCGCGGGGGAGAGATCACCATCGAGCAGGAGCTCGGCATGACGCTCGACGAGTATGCCACGCATGCCGATGTGGTCTACGACAACAAGAATATCGGCGCCGCCATCGCAAGCGGCACCTATCCGGTCGACGGCATGATCGTGGCCCCGTGCTCCATGAAGACGCTCGCCGGCATCGCGAGCGGCTACAGCGACAATCTGTTGCTGCGTGCGGCCGACGTGCAGATGAAAGAGCAGCGCCGCCTGGTGCTCATGGTGCGCGAGACGCCCTTCAGCGCCATTCATGTCGACAACATGGCGCGCCTTGCGCGCGTACCGGGCGTCATGCTCATGCCGCCCATGCTCACGTTTTACAACGGCCCCGCCACGCTCGATGACGCGGTGCACCACATCGCCGCCAAGGCGCTCGAGGCCGTCGGCGTGTCATGCGCAAACTATAAGCGCTGGTCATAGGCGTCTTTAGGGTAGGATACGAGTAGTGTTTGAGCCCGCTGCCCCTGTGGGCGGCGGGCTTTGTGCGCAAAAAGGATGTGTCGGGAGGACCTATGCAGACGGGCATGTATGCGATTGGCGAGATGGCGAGTTTGTTTAACGTTTCGCGCCAAACGCTCATCTACTACGACAAGATCGGTCTGTTTAAACCCGCCGTGGTTAACGAAAAAGGCTACCGTTTCTATTCGCCCACGCAGATCCCGCTCATGCGTCTGATCTGCATGCTGCGCGACTTGGGACTGGAACTCGATGAGATCGATCGCCTGACCTCGACGTTCGACATTGGAGAGATGACCGATCACCTGCGCTCGCGGGTGCAGGCGCTCGACGAGCAGATTGCCGGGCTCAAAGCCGAGCGCGCGAGCGTGCAGGAGCGGCTGAGTTTTTACGACGAGGCGGTCTATTGGCGCGAGCGCGAGGGCAAACCGGAGCTCAAGCAATTCGAGCGCCGCTACGTGGTCTTTGAGGAGTTCCCGAGCGATATCGAGCGTGGCCGCTCGATGCTGCACCCCACGCTCATGCGGGCGATTCTGCGCATGCGTGCGCTCACGGGCACACGCCCCATGCGCGGTTGGGGCGCCATGCTGCGTCGCGAGGCGCTGCATTCCGACGACCCCATCGCCGGTGCCGGTTCCTTTGCCGTGTTGCCGCGTGGTGCCGAGGAAATACTGCCGAGCGATCCTGCCGAGCTGGCGGAGATTGGCGTCGAGGTGCTGCCCGAGGGCACGTACCTGTGCATGAGTCGCTGGGGCATGCCGTACGAGCCCGGGGGTATCCGCGCCATCGTGGCCTGCATGGACAGGCACGCGCTCCAGCCCATCGGCAATGCTTTCGATTTTTGCTACCTGGACACCACGAGCTACGACGAGTCTCACCAAGAGGACTTCTGCTGTATCCAAATCCCCGTCGCCCTCAAATAACTTGCGGTGAAATAGTCCCTAAATAGCTCGAGTGGGCGTGCAAACAGGAACTATTCCACCGCAACTTCGATGCGACAAAGGAGCAGTCCCTTTATCGCATTCCGTGCGAGCTCCAGCGCCATCTGCGGGTATAAGGCTAACAAGTGTTTATTTGCGAGGCCTAAGGGGCGCCCCGTATGGATATCGATAACTTTGAATGGTGGTATAGCGAGGGTGAGGCTCCGGACGAGGAGTGGGACGAGCCCACGCCGCGTGACGCGTCGAGCGACGAGGACGAGACCGGCAACGACGTCGCCGCCGACTCGGACGCCGCCCTCGACCCCGTCGAGCCCCTGACCTTCGAACAAGCTTGGGCCCAGGCCGAGGCAGACGAGGCCAAGGCCGACGCTACGGCCACGCTCGGCGAGCCAGCCGACATGTCGATCTCGCCGGCAAAGACCCCGCAGCCGCGTCACAGCATCGATCCCGACAGCACGGCATCCTTCAGCATTCTCGACGTGCCCTCGCAGGGCGCTCAGGCGCCCGCACCCACACGTCGCCCCAATCTGTCTCGCGAGGAAGATGCGGGACGTCGCTCTCCGCTCGGCCCCATCCTTATCGCCTTCATGGCCGGCGTCATCGCTTGCTCGGCGATCGGAAATGTCTGGAGCCATGTGGAGCAACAGCGCAAAGATGCCGCCAAGGTCGAGATGTCTGTCGAGCAATCGCTCAGCCGCACGCGTTCGGTGCATGTGTCGGTCGAGGTCAAGGACGGCGCGACGTGGGACACCGCCCGCGGCGACAGCCAGATGCTCATCCACATCGTGGGCCGCACACTCAGGGGGCAGGCGATTGACGAGTATCAATATGTCAACTCCGCTGGCGACGGCATCGAACTCAAGCCCGGCGACTACGAGCTCACGGTCGACGAGCCGCCCGTCGCGACCGATGGCACGCGCTTTCGCGCTTCAAAGCGCATGGTTCCCGTGAGCTTTAACTCGCAGGCGCCCGATACGGTCGACAGCACGCCGCAGGGCGGATTCGACCTTTACGCAATCGCTCAATAACTGCGCCTGCCGCTTCTCCTTGCCGCCAAGAGTGGCACAATAGCCCTCGACACTATTGTTTACTTTTGGAGGAAGTAGCATGTCTACCGTCACCACCATCAAGCGCGGAGGCCTCACCGCGGCCATCGATTCCATGGGAGCCCAGCTCACGAGCCTTGCCCTCAACGGCAACGAGTATCTGTGGCAGGGCGACCCGGCCTTTTGGGGTAAGCACGCGCCCATTCTGTTCCCCATCGTGGGCTCACTGCGCAACAACACGGCAACGTCTGCGGCCGGCACCTGCGAGATGCCGCGCCACGGCCTCGCGCGTATCGTCGAGCACAAGCTGGTCGAGGTCTCCGAGGACGGCTCGTCCGTCACCTACGAGATCACCGATACGCCCGAGTCGCTCAAGGCTTTCCCCTTCCACTTTAAGCTCAACATGACCTATGCCCTGACTGGTGAAGCCACGCTCACGCAGACCTTTGCCGTCACCAACACCGGCGACGTGGACCTGCCGTTCTCGGTGGGCGGCCACCCTGCATTTAACGTGCCCGCTCCCGGTGCCGAGGACGAGACGTTCGAGGATTACGAGCTGGCATTTACCGAGGCTTGGACCAACGAGGCCCCCATCATCACGCCCGATGGTCTCATGACGTTCGAGGGCAGCTACAAGGCGCCCGATAACTCTGACGTGCTGCCCATCACGCACCGCAGTTTCGATAACGATGCCATCATGTTCACCGATACCCCGGGTTCCACGCTCACGCTGCGCGGCCGCAAGTCGGGCCACGGCGTCAAGATCGACTTTGAGGGCTTTAAGTACATCGGCGTGTGGTCTGCCGCCAACGACGCTCCGTTTGTGGCGCTCGAGCCCTGGACCGGTCACACCACCATGGACACCGAGGACGACGTCTTTGAGCACAAGGTCAACACCATCACGCTGGCGCCGGGCGAGACGGACGTCCGCAGCTTTAGCGTCACTTTGCTCTAGAGGTTCCGCCGTTCTGACGAACGGCGGGCCGGTCGACGCTGCGCCCTTAGGTTCCGCCGTTCTGACGAACGGCGGGCCGGTCGACGCTGCGCGACACCCAGAGCGACAATTTGTCATTCAAAAGGCACGGCATGACCAGAAGGTCTATGCCGTGCCTTTTTCATGCCAACTTGTTCGCTCTGGGTGGCGCTCGCTGGCATTGTCAAAACATCGACGTCGCCGTTTCCGTCAAGGGTTTGGTGCATGGGGGACAGGTTGCTTTGCGCCAATCGTCCTCGTGTGTCTATTAATTTTTCGCGCACATGCCGCGCTGCTGGTTGCGGGCGTATATCCTGTCTTATTGTCAGTAAAGCAAAATAGGGAAGGCACTAGATGCAATCTCGACAACAGCGCGACGCGCATCCGCAGCTGGTATGCAGCCGTCGCATCTTTTTGGGTAGCGCTCTCGCTGCGAGCGCTTCCGTCGTCGCCGGCGCGCTCGCCGGCTGTCAGCGCCCGTCCACGCTCAAGGTGGTTCAGCCCACGACGGGCGGCGGTCGCGACGACCTGTCCGATTCCGTGATCGGCAAGGACAAGATCCGCATTGGTATGGAGGCGGCCTACGCCCCGTACAACTGGCAGGTTTCCGAAGCCAGTGAGTACACCATCCCCATCGACAACGTGCAGGGCGCCTATGCCGATGGCTACGACGTGCAGATCGCCAAGATCGTCTGCAAGGCCCTCGGCGGCGAGCCCGTTGCCGTCAAGCAGAGCTTTTCAGGCCTTATCGATTCGCTCAACAACGGCCAGATCGACCTCATCATCGCCGGTATGAGCGCCACGCCCGAGCGCGAGGAGTCGGTCGGCTTTTCCGACCCGTACTTCATTGGCTACTTTGGCCTGTTCGTAAAAGAGGGTTCCCCCTACCAAAACGCCACCAAGCTCAGCGACTTTAGCGGTGCCACGGTACTCGGCCAAAAGGACACCATGCTCGATACCGTCATCGACGAGATCCCGGGCGTTGTGCACAAGAACCCGGTCGATTCGGTTCCCACGGTGTTCTCGAACCTGCTGCAGGGCACGTGCGATGCCGTGACCTACAACACCGAGAACGAGAAGGGCTATATGGCCCAAAATCCCGGTATCGTCCCCATCCATTTTGCCGAGGGCGAGGGCTTTAAGCAGGAGGTCGCGGCAAACGTCGGCTGCCGCAAGGGCTCGGACAAGCTGCTTAAACTCATCGACAAGACACTCAAGGGCATTAGCCAAGAGGAACGCGACCAAATGTGGGACGCGTGCCTCGATCGTCAGCCGGCATAGGGAGGCAGCATGAAAACCATCAATCGTCTGGCCTCCTTTATCAAGGCCGACCACCGTTATGTGTACCTGGGCACGAGCGTTGTCGCGGCGCTCGGCCTGGCGTTTAGCCAACGCAATCCCACACCGCTGAGCTTCTTAGCCCCCACCGGTATCTTCCAGGATTGCCTTTGGGCGATTCTTTGGGCCTGGATTGTCGTGTCGGCGGCGGCGCTTGTCACCAAGCTTATGCACTGGAGTGACTATCGCGAAACGTCGCCGTTCGCATCCGAGCGTTTCCACCGCGTCGCGCGCCTGGGCAGCTATGTCGTGGCCGCCATCGCGGCGATCTTTTTCGTGGACCGCTGCGTCATGTCGTTTATCGACCTGGTACAGGTGAGCATCGTCTCGGACTCCAACCCCAGCGACTTTTTGTCGAGCCTGGTCTACATGACCTACAAGAGCGGGGACTTCTTCATCCGCGGTATCGAGATCACCATCGCGCTTGCCACCTTCGGCACCGTCATCGCATTCTTCCTGGCGCTGCTTTTTGTGTTCCTGCGTATTCAGACCTTCGATCGCGTGGACAACGACCTGGTGCGCTTCTTTAAGAGTATCGGCCGCGGCTTTGCGACCATCTACTCCACCATCGTGCGCGGCACGCCCATGATGGTTCAGGGCCTGCTCATCTATTACGCGGGCTTCACCGTTTTGCGCGGCATGGGCTTCGAGACCGCCCAGGCCAACCAGATCTGGAGTACCTTCACCGCCGGCCTCGTCACCATCTCGCTCAACTCCACCGCCTACATGATGGAGGTCCTGCGCGGCGGCATCGAGTCCATCGATCCCGGCCAGGCCGAGGCAGCGCGCTCGCTGGGTCTTTCGCAGTGGCAGGCTATGCGCAAGGTCGTGTTCCCCCAGGGCATTAAAAACGCGATCCCCGCACTCACCAACGAGCTCATCATCAACATCAAGGACTCGTCGGTGCTTTCGGTCATCGGCGTGTTCGACCTCATGTACGCCACCACCACCGTCGCCGGCGTGTACTACCGCCAGATGGAGGTCTACTGCGTGGCGCTCGTGGTCTACCTGATCCTGACGCTCGTGGCGAGCCGCCTGCTCGAGGCCTTTGGCAAAAAGCTCGGCGCCGAGGCCCCGGCAACGCTGCCCAGCTCCAACTAGGCTCAAGACGAGGAGAATCATCATGGCAGATATCGCCACTACCGGCACCGCGGCCGCCGCACAGACCAATGAGCCGCTCATCCGCGTCGAGGGCCTGCGCAAGAGCTTCGGCTCGCTCGAGGTGCTCAAGGGCATCGACCTGTCCGTTAACCCCGGCGAGGTCGTTACCATTATCGGCGCCTCGGGCTCGGGCAAGTCGACCTTCCTGCGCTGCCTCAACCTGCTCGAGACCCCGGACGCGGGCCACATCTGGTTCCACGGCCAGGACCTTACGGCCGAGCGCTGCAACATTAACAAGCTGCGTGAGGACATCGGCATGGTGTTCCAGGGCTTTAACCTGTTCAACAACATGGATGTGCTCGACAACTGCACGCTCGCGCCCGTCACGCTCAAAAAGATGAGCAAGGCCGAGGCTGAAAAGGTCGCGATGGAGCATCTGACGAGTGTGGGGCTCGAAAAGTTCGCGCACGCCGCTGTGGGTCGCCTGTCCGGTGGCCAAAAGCAGCGCGTGGCCATCGCGCGCGCCCTATGCATGAATCCGCAGATCATGCTGTTCGACGAGCCGACCTCCGCACTCGACCCCGAGATCGTGGGCGAGGTGCTCGAGGTCATGCGCAAGCTCGCGGCCGACGGCATGACCATGGTCGTCGTCACGCATGAGATGGCCTTTGCCCGTACGGTGTCCGACCGCGTGGTCTTTATGGATAAGGGCGTGGTCCTCGAGGACGCCGCGCCGGCCGAGCTCTTCGGCAACCCCAAGCACCAGCGCACCCGCGAGTTCCTCTCGCGTTATCTCGAGGACAAATAACCGACCGCAAACGCTTATGTGGCAGGGCCGCTCCGGTGGGGCGGCCCTCGTCATCACAATCGAAAGGATGTCATGGCCGAGGTTTGGCGCTTCTTTGCGCATGAGGACGATTTTGCCGATATAGACGAGGCAGGCGCGTGCGAGCGCTTGGGCCGTGTGCTGTCGTTTCCGACTATCTCGAGCATGGATGCCGAGGCGGTGGGCTGGCGGCCCTTCGACGACCTGCGCGCCTATATGCAGCAGGCCTGGCCGCATGTATTTGCGGCGGGCGAGGTCGAGCTTATCGACCATTCGCTGCTGGTGACGCTTGGCGGTTCCGACCCTACTCTCAAGCCCGTTGTGCTCATGGGCCACATGGACGTGGTCCCCGTGGTGCCCGGCACCGAGGCCGACTGGACGCACGCCCCCTTTAGCGGGCACGTGGACGACGCTTACATTTGGGGCCGCGGCGCGATCGACATGAAGGACCAGGTCGCAGGCATTCTCGAGGCTGTTGAGTATGCGCTGGCGCACGGCTGGGAGCACGAGCGGACGCTGCTGCTCGCTTTTGGCCAGGACGAGGAAACCACTCAGTTCGGTGCGGGTGCCATCGGCCGCGTGCTCGAGGAGCGCGGTATTGAACTTGAATACCTGATCGACGAGGGTGACTACCGTATCGTTTCGGCTGCCGAGTACGGCGCGGGCGAGGGCTGGCTTATGCATGCCGACCTGGCCGAAAAGGGCTATGCCGATATCGTGCTCAAGACGAAGAGCGCGGGCGGGCATTCGTCCAACCCCTACGGCGGCACGTCGCTCGAGGTACTCAGCCGTGCCATCGCCGCAATCTGCGATATCGAGTGGCCGACGCGCGTGACCGATCTGCTTGCCGCGCAGCTTGTCGAGCTGGGGCTCTACACGGTGGATGAGATTGCCGCCAACGGGGGCGCCATTGTCCGCGATTGCCTCGCCAGCAAGAAGCTCTATCCGCTCGTGACCACCACCTGTGCACCGACCCAAATCGAGGGCGGTAGCACCGGTGCTAACGTGATGCCGCAGGATATGTGGGCCAACATTAACTTCCGCATGCTCGAGGGCACGAGCGTGGCCGACGTTGTGGCGCGCTGCCGTGAGGCGGTTGCCGGGGCGGACCTTGCCGGTCGTGTCGAAGTGGAGCTGGGCCCCGGCAGCTCCGAACCCTCGCCGTCCCCGCGCATCGGTGGTCCCGGCCTCGAGGCGGTTCGCTCCATCGCCGCCCGCTATTTCCGCGATTCAAAGGGGACGGAGGAAAACGGATCATCCGAGCCGTTGGCGATTGTCCCCTCGACCGTGATCGGCGCGACCGACGCTGCCAACTACCAGCGCATTTGCTCCGAATGCATTCGTTTTTCGGCGTTTGTGGTCGACGATGACGAGTGCGACCGCGGCGTCCACGGCACCAACGAGCGCATCACCCGCCGCGCCTACCTCCAGGGCGTGCGCTTCCTCATCGCCCTGCTCCACACGCTCTAGAATGTGACAAAGCGACGGTCCCTTTGTTAGCCGTTGGGGACGTTCTTAAACGACTAGCCGTTAAGGAACGTCCCCAACGGCTACGTCCACTCATTCCGTGCGGGTTATATGCAGGTTTGCCTGCGCACGCTATCATGTATGGGTTAGATCGCAACTATGTACCCCATACGCGAAGGGATGCGCATGTATCTGAAGATCGACATGTTCTAGCCGGGCTTACCCCCGCAGCGGCGCCCCGCGCCCCATCAATTCTGCCGATTTTCACCTTCACGCATATAAAGGAGTCCCGCCATGCGCGACAAGCTCGAAAAGATCATCAAGGCCTACGAGGAGCTCGAGAAGAAGCTTTCCGACCCGGCCGTCGCCTCCGATATCAAGGAGTTCACGCGTCTCAACAAGGAGTACGCGCACCAGTCCGACCTCATCGCCGCCTCGCGTGAGTACATCGGCGCGCTCGATGACATCGAGGCTGCCAAGGAAATGCTCCACGATACTACCGATGCCGATGAGAAGGAGATGCTCCAGATGGACATCTCCGAAAACGAGGCCAAGCTTCCCCAGCTCGAGGAAGACATTAAGTACATGCTCATCCCGAGCGACCCCAACGACGACAAGAACACCATCGTCGAGATTCGATCCGCCGCCGGTGGCGACGAGGCGGCCATCTTTGCCGGCGATCTGTACAAGATGTACCAGCGCTTCTGTGAGTCGCGCGGCTGGAAGACCACCGTGCTCGACTCCAGCCCCAGCGAGGCCGGCGGCTTTAAGTCTATCGAGTTCAAGGTCGAGGGCGACCGCGTCTACTCCGTCATGAAGTTCGAGTCCGGCGTGCACCGTGTCCAGCGCGTTCCCAAGACCGAGTCCCAGGGTCGCATCCAGACCTCCACGGCTACCGTCGCCGTGCTTCCCGAGGCCGAGGAGATTGACGTCCAGATCAACCAGTCCGATCTGCGCATCGACACTTACTGCGCTTCGGGCCCTGGCGGTCAGTGCGTTAACACCACCTACTCCGCCGTGCGCATCACCCACCTGCCCACCAACACCGTGGTGCAGTCGCAGGAGCAGCGCTCCCAGATCCAGAACCGCGAGGTCTGCATGCAGATGCTGCGCGCTCGTCTGTACGAGATGGAGCTCGAGAAGCAGCAGGCAGAGCTCGGTGCCGAGCGCCAGAGCCAGATCGGCCACGGCAACCGTTCCGAGAAGATTCGTACCTACAACCAGCCCCAGGACCGCGTGACCGATCACCGTATCGGCTTCAACTCCACCTACAACGGCGTCCTTCTGGGCGACCAGCTCGGCACCGTCATCGAGGCGCTCGCCGCCGCCGAGCGTGCCGAGAAGCTGGCACAAGCTGTTTAGGTTCCGCCGTTCTACCGAACGGCGGACCAGCCGACGCTGCGCGGGCCGCATTTGGACAATCTGACGTTCAACTTCAAGGGCGCGACCAGAAGGTCAGCGCCCTTTCGTTTCACGTCACCTTGTCTCAAATGCGACCCGCTCGCTGTCCGTTCTCTACCTGCGGCGTTGCCTTGCTCTGGGGTAGTCATTGGGGACGTTCTTAAATGACTAGGTTGGGCACATTGCTTTGAGATGTTATTCAATAAGCTGTGATGGCCTTTGAGCTGCTTACCTGCTTAAAGCAATTAACGGTGTGCATCTGCTATTGGAAATATTGCTCGAAAAATCGTTCAAGAAGTCGCGGGGCGATTTTTGATGCGTCGCGCGTCAAGTGATTTGGCAAGTTCTTGGTTAGATATTGGTCAGGTTAGGGGCAACCTTGCCAAAAGCTTGACGGATGCAGATTTAGACGTCGACGAATGAACACTCTAGGCAGGCTCCAAGCAAAATTCTGGGCTGATTCTCGATAATCGCTTCCAATCGCCCCTTGCCGCGTGCCACCCTCGCGTACAATCTGCTCCGACATTCGCGCGCCGCCCGGCGCTTAAGAGGGGAGGACCCCATGGCAAACGAGATCTGGACCATCAAGCGTTGTCTCGAGTGGACCAAGGAGTACCTGGCCGAGCGCGGTGAGGAGCATCCCCGTCTTTCTGCCGAGTGGCTGCTGTGCGCAGCAACGGGCCTGGCGCGTATCGACTTGTATATGCGCATGGACGAGACGCTCGACGCAGCGCAGCTCGAGACCATGCACGCGGCGGTCGTCCGTCGCGCAAAGGGCGAGCCGCTGCAGTACATCACCGGTAGCACGCAGTTTCGCATGATCGACGTCGCGTGCGCCCCCGGCGTGCTCATCCCGCGCCCCGAGACCGAGATGCTCGTCGAAGAAGTCCTGAACTATCTGGATGCCGAGGTGCTGAGCCCCGAGGCCGCCGCCCGCCAGCGCGTGGAGCTGCCTTGGAACGATGAGGTCGAGCAGGCTCGCAAAGCCGAGGCGGCGCTGGCCGACGAACGCGCGACCGCCGAGCGCCGTGCCGCCAACCTGACGGCGGCCGATGAGGCGGCGCTAGGCAGCGACGTACTGGGCAGCCGTGCCTATGCCGAGGAACTGGCCGACCGCGAGGCCGAGGAAGCCGCCGCGCAGGCAGCAGAAGCCGAAGCCGCGGAAGCCGCCGAGCCCGAGCTCGACGAATACGGCATCGCCATTGAGGGCAACGACCAACAGACGACTCTCGTGCAAGATGCCGCCGAGGCCAACGTACCTGCTCCAGCCGGGCCCCGCACTGCCCGCGTTCTCGAGGTCGGCTGCGGCACGGGCTGCATCTCGCTCTCGCTTGCCTGGGAGCGTCGCGGCCACGTTACCTGCACCGCTACCGATATCGAGCCGCGCGCCATCGACCTTGCTACCAAAAACCGCGATGCGCTTGGCCTCACGTCCGACGAGGTCGCCTTCAGCCTCACGAACCTGGTGAGTTCCATTCCCCGCGAAGAGTGGGGCACCTTTGACGTACTCGTCTCCAACCCGCCCTACATCCCCACCGATGTCATGCGCTCACTGCCGCACGAGGTCAAGGACTTTGAGCCCGACCTGGCGCTCGAGGGCGGCGCCGACGGCCTCGATATCTTCCGCCGTCTGCTCAACGCGGCGCCCTACATGCTGCGCGCCGGCGGCCTGTTTGCCTGCGAGCTCTACGAGGGCGCGCTCGACGCTGCGGCCGAGCTCTGTCGTCAAGCGGGTCTGTCGGACGTGCGCATCGTCCACGACCTCACCGATCGCCCCCGCATCGTTCGAGCCATCGTCACCGAGCCCAAGCAGCGTATCTAAGCTGAACTAATAGACATTTGCTCAAGTTTGCTCTTGCAATATACCGTAAAACTTCTATTATAGAAGGAGAAAGGTATGTCAAATCAGCTGCATCGGTACCGTATCGTGCTTGATTACATTGAACCTTGGCTTGATGAGCAGGATGAAGCTACGCTGAAGCAGATTTATGCAGACCTTTTGGTGCTCGAGAAGGAAGGTCCCAGCCTGGGTCGTCCACTGGTTGACCGTGTCAAGGGCTCGAAGCTTCATCATTTAAAGGAGCTGAGAGTGACTTCATGTGGTGGGCAGGTGATCCGCATCCTCTTCGCCTTTGACCCCAAGCGCCAGGCGGTATTGCTATTGGCGGGTGATAAGTCGCGAGCGGGATCGTCAAGGGCAAAATGGAACGGCTGGTATGCGATCAACATTCCAAAGGCCGAGCAAATATACCGTCGCCACGTAAGGAGGCTCGATCGAGATGGAACTGCATGAGTATATGGAATCTCGCGGGATAACACGCGACTCCATTACCGCCGAGCAGGAGAGGACTCGCGATCGTATCGAAGCCTATAAGCTTGCTCAGATTCGCAGGCTAAAAGATCTAACACAGGCGTCGGTCGCCCAATCGATGGGCGTTTCTCAAAAACGCGTATCCGAGCTCGAGCGTGGGGAATTGGGTTCGATGAGGCTTGACACACTGAGCAGGTACGCAGAGAGCCTCGGCGGAAAACTGGTTGCAAGCATCGAGTTTCCCGATCGTACCGTTACGCTTGCGCGCTAATAATCTTCAATTAACCCCCTCACTTTCACCGACTACTAGAGCCGCTCACCAAACCAACATGCGCTCTGGGCAAATAGATTGAACGTTTCGTGCGAGAATGCCCCACAGTAAACAAACTTGCACCAGAGCGTAAGGGGCTGGCATACACATGCAGACGGTCTATCGGGTATACGAGGGAGCGCGCGAGCCGCATCGGCTTGCAGTCGAGCGCACGGCCGAGCTACTCGGTCGCGGCGGCTTGGCGCTTATTCCAACCGAGACGGTCTACGGTGTCGCCGTGGCGGTCAACGCCTTCTCGGATGCCGTTCCACAAGATACAAGTGAACCTCTGCCGTGGCCGCGCGATCCGCAGGCCACCGTCAACGGCGCCGCGGTCCCCGCACTCGGTACCGGCTATCGTCGTATCTTTACCCTCAAGCAGCGCGAGCTCACGCAAACGGTTGCCTGGCTGGTCGATGATGCCGAGGCACTCGATCGCTATGGCGTGGATATCCCTAATGAGGCCCGCGTGCTCGCCCGACGATGCTGGCCGGGTGCCCTGACTATCGTGGTCAAGGCGGCCCCCTGCGTGCCGACCTTTATGCGCGCCGCCGACGACACGGTGGCACTTCGCGCTTCAGCCTCGCCCGTGGTGCAAGCGCTCATCCGCGCCTGCGGCAGCCCTCTTGCCTGCACCAGCGCCAACACGCATGGAGCGCCCGCGCCGGCAAGTTTTGCCACGGTGGAGGAGCGCATCCTGGAGGGGGTCGATGTGGCCGTCGACGCCGGTGAGACCCCGTGTCGCGACGCCTCAACCATTGTGTCGTTTCAGCACGGCGAGCTCCAAATCCTGCGCCAAGGCGCGCTTCCCGCATCAGAGATCGAACGGGTCCTGTCCGACCCGATGCAATAGAAAGGTGTAAGCGATGTCGTTGAATCTAGGTAGCCTGGGTATGGAAGACGCCTCGTTTAGCTTTGGCGGTTCCTACATAATGGCGCTCGACTGCGGCACCACCTCGGTACTCGCGACCATCGTCGACGAGTACGGCTGCATCGTCGCCCAGGCGCGTCGTAGCGTCAAAACCAGCTTCCCGCGCCCCGGCTGGGTGGAGCAGGATCCCACGGAGGTGCTTGCCAGCCAGATCGGCGTGATGATGGAGGTCCAGTTTAAGAGCGGCATCCATTCTGACCGCATTGCCGCCATCGGTATCTCCAACCAGCGCGAGACCACGGTGGTGTGGGACCGCATAAGCGGCCAACCCATCTATAACGCCATCGTGTGGCAATGCCGTCGCACCGCACCTCTGATCGACGAGCTGGTCGAGCAGGGCGCAGAAGAACTGGTGCGCTCCCGCACGGGACTCACACTCGATCCGTATTTCTCGGCTTCCAAGGTGCAGTGGATCCTCGACAACGTCGATGGTGCGCGTGAGAGCGCGGCGGCGGGCGACCTCATGTTCGGCACCATCGACACCTGGCTCATCTACAACCTCACCGGCGGTCAGGTCTTTGCCACCGACTACACCAATGCCAGCCGCACGGCACTCTTTAATATCCATACGCTCGATTGGGACGACGATCTGCTGGCACTTTTCGACGTCCCGCGTTCCATGATGCCCGAGGTTCGTTGGAGCTCGGGCGACTACGGCCGCGTCGCGAGCGACATCATGACCAACATGCCACCCATCATGGGCGTGGCGGGCGACCAGCAGGCGTCGCTGTTCGGCCACTGCTGCTTCCATCCCGGCCAGACCAAAAACACCTATGGCACGGGTTGCTTTATGCTCATGAACACCGGCGACGAGATCGTCGAATCCAAGAACGGTCTGGTCTCCACGATCGGTATCGCCGCGGACGGCAAGATCAGCTATGCGCTCGAGGGCTCTATCTTTGCCGCTGGCTCAACCATGAATTGGCTGCGCAACAACATGGGCATCATCTCGAGCGTGAGCGAGTCCGCGCAACTCGCCACTTCGATTAACGACAACGAGGGCTGCTACTTCGTTCCCGCCTTCGCAGGCCTGGGCGCTCCCTGGTGGGACCCGCATGCTCGCGGTATCGTGTGCGGCCTGACCGGCGCCTCGAGTCGCGCGACCATTGTGCGTGCGGCTTGCGAGTCCATGGCCTACCAGAGCTATGACGTGCTGCGCGCCATGGAGCAGGACGTGGGACTTTCGATTGAGCGCCTGTCCGTCGATGGCGGTGCCTCGCGCAACGAGTTCATCATGCAATTCCAGGCCGATCTGCTGGATATCCCCGTGCTGCAGTGCGAGACGGTGGAGACCACGGCGATCGGCGCCGCGTACTTGGCGGGCCTTGCCGTCGGCTATTGGGAGGATTTGGAGGAGCTGGAGCAAAACGCTCAGATCGTCAAAGTCTTCCATCCTCACATGTCCGCCGAGCGCCGTGAGAGCAACCTCGCTGGTTGGCGTGATGCCGTCAAGCGTTCGCTCAACACCGCTCAGTAGGGTTGCGACGAGCTGCTCGATGCAACAAACCGTTAAACTTATGCACGGCGCGAGGCAACAACGTCGCCATGCGCCTTGTCAGCAAGGCCATCTTCCGGCCGCAATGAAAGGGGCATCAACCCATGACCGTCACCTACGATACGTCCCGCGTGACGCTTGTCGACCATCCGCTCGTCCAGCACAAGCTGTCGATCTTGCGCGACAAGAGCACTGGCACCAACCAGTTCCGCCAGCTCGTGCGCGAGCTCGCACTTTTTGACGGCTACGAGGCCATGCGCGACCTGCCCATGGAAGACGTCGAGGTCGAGACCCCCATCACCACTGCCACGTTTAAGCAGCTTGCCGGCAAGAAGCTCGCCATCGTTCCCATCCTGCGTGCGGGCCTTGGCATGGTCGACGGCATCCTCGACTTGGTACCCTCCGCTCGCGTGGGCCACATCGGTATGGAGCGCGACGAGGTTACCCACGAGCCGCATGAGTATTACTGCAAGATGCCCAAGGATATCGACCAGCGCATCTGCCTGGTCGTCGACCCCATGCTCGCCACGGGCGGTTCGGCCGAGATGGCCATCAGCTACCTGCGCGAGCGCGGTGTCAAGGATATTCGCATGCTGTGCATCGTCGCCGCGCCCGAGGGTCTCAAGTCACTGACCGAAAAGGACCCCGACGTACATATTTATACGTGCGCCATCGACGACCATCTCAACGAGGCCGCCTACATCGTTCCCGGCCTGGGCGACGCCGGAGACCGCATCTACGGCACGCTCTAGTCGTTGGGCCTTGTCGGCTACGGTCACAAATACGAAGAAATGGTGCGCGCGGGCGAGCAAAAGACGTCCACGCGCACTCCTGTTAACGGACGTTTTGCGCTGAGGGGTTCGAAAAAACGTATTACCGTACCTGCGGCATAAAGAAGGCCTTAAGAAAACGTACAGGTGCGTATTAACCGTTTGTTTTACGGTTGTACTTTAGCGATTGGCTCGTACAATAGTCACCAATGTTTGGCGGGAACTGTTCTGTGAGGCGTTAAAAAGGAAAGTGAGGACGCCAGTGTTTCAGATAGCCGATCTGCTCGCTATCGTTGCAGGCGCCATCGCGGGCGCAATTGCCTTCCTTCCCTTTGTCTTTACGCTCAAGCCGGTTCTTGACGATAAGCAGAATGCGGACATGCTCAAGGGCATGGTGAGTCTGGCGGTCTCGGCAGTCGCCCTACTCGTCTTTACCTTGGTTGTGTTTGCGTTGTTCGGAGAGGCATTTCGCATGTTCCTCCTGGGCGAGGCGATCGGCTTCGTGGCCTTTATGGCCGCCTGCACGGTTCGCGTCGCCAAGGCGCTGCGAGATCTTCATGAGGTCGAAAGGTAAGTCGTGGAAATTTTTGAAAAGCTGCCTGATGAGATTAATCATCTGGTCAGCGAGTTCAGCTCCACCCCTGTCGTGGGCGATCTGAGCTGCGGCATCACGCAGTACTCGTTTTGGCTGATCGTCTCCACGATCGTGCTCCTGATCGTCCTGGCCGTGTTCAAGAAGAAGCAGACCCTGGTTCCCAAGGGCTTCTTCGTCAACGGTTTCGAGTACATCATCGAGTACGTCGAGAACGATATCGGCAAGGGCGTCGTGGGTGAGAACTGGAAGAAGCACTTCCCGTTCCTGTGCTCGCTTTTCCTGTTCATCCTGATCAATAACATGATCGGCCTGATCCCGGGAATGAAGCCCGGCACCGGCGCAATCGGCTCCACCGCCGCGCTCGCCATCTTCGCCTTCGTGTACTTCATCTACTACGGATGCAAGGCTCACGGCGTGATCGGCTACATCAAGAGCCTCGCCCCGCAGGGCGTGAGCTTCCCGATGAACGTGCTTGTGTGGGTCGTCGAGCTTTTCTCGACCTTCCTGCGCCTCATCACGCTCGCCGTCCGTCTGTTCTGCAACATGTTCGCAGGACACGTGGTCATGGGCTCGTTCGCCATCATGGCGAGCATGTTCATGCAGCCGCTGCTTCAGCAGGTTTCCGCGGCCCACGCCGTCGGCGCCCTGCCTTCGTTGGCCTGGCTTGCCATCCTCATCCTGATCTATGCGATCGAGCTCGTGGTCGGCGCCATCCAGGCTTACGTCTTCACGGTCCTTACCGCCGTGTATGTCTCCGAGGCAGAGGAGGTCGCGGAGGAGGAGTAGTAGTCTTCCGTTCGCGCCTTAAAGGTAAGGCAATTCGTTAAACCGCCGGTGCCCGTACCCATGGAGCCCGGCAGTTATAAAAAGGTTATCCTGCGTGAAATAAGACACGCACGACAAAGGAGGAATCGTGGGAGTTATCGGTTACGGTCTCGGTGTTATCGGCGCTGGTCTTGCTATCGGCCTGTCTGCTCTGGGTGCTACGGGTGCTATGGCCCGTCAGCCTGAGGTCCAGGGCCGCGTGTTCACCGTCTTCATCATGGGCTCCGCCTTCGGCGAGGCTCTGGCTCTGATCGGCTTCGTTGTCGCGCTGATCGTTAAATAGCACGGAGCGTCAAGTATGAATCTTTCATCCCAGAAGAGCGCGATCGCACTCTCCGCGTCCGCGGCCGCGCTGCTCATGCCGGTTTCCGCGTTCGCCGAGGACGGCGCTGCCGGTGCGGACATCCTCATCCCTAAGATGGCGGAGTTCATCCCGGCGCTTATCGCCTTCCTGATCATCTGGATCGTGCTGGCCAAGGTCGCCCTGCCGGGCATCATGAAAACCATGGAGGAGCGCGGCAAGAAGATCGAGGAGAGCCTCGACGAGGCCGAGAAGACCAAGCAGGAGGCTATCGCCAAGCGCGCTGAGTCCGACTCGATCGTCACCGACGCCCGTCGTCAGGCTGCCGACATCGTTCTCGAGGCCCGTAAGGACGCCGAGTCCGAGCGCGCCCGTATTATCGAGGCTGCTCACAAGGAGGCCGAGGAGATCATCGCCAAGGCCCACACGACCGTCGAGGACGAGCGCAAGTCCATCTACGCCGGTGCCGCGAGCTCCATCGCCGACCTGTCCGTTGCTGTCGCCACCAAGATCGTGGGCGAGGCACTCGAGGACGAGGGCGAGCAGAAGAAGCTCATCGAGCGCTACATCCAGGAAGCAGGTAGCCTGAATGCCGACTAGCCGCTATCAGGACAAGGTACTCGAGACCTACGCGCGCTCCCTTTTGGAAGCCGCCAAGGCCGAGAACCATGTGTTCGAGGACCTCGAGATGATCGAGCGCCTGGCTAGCGCCAGCCCCGAGATCATCGCCGTGCTCGACACCATGTCCAAGCGCGACCAGCTCGACCTTCTTCCCAAGGTGGCAGCTGCCTTTAAGTATGTTGCCGAGGAAGACGAGGATGTAGTGGGCGTGACCGTCACCACGGCGATCCCGCTCGACGACGAGCTGCGTCAAACCATCACTAAGAAATGCGAGCAGGACTTCGGCCGCAAGGTATTCCTTATCGAGCAGGTCGACCCGTCTATCGTGGGCGGCCTGGTGCTCGAGGCCCGCGGCGAGCGTCGTGACATTTCCGTCAAGACGCAGCTGCGCGTCGCGCAGGAGACCCTCGCAAACTCTGCTAATTCGTACGGAGGTGAAGCCTAATGTCCGAAACCCTCAATGCCCAGGATATCGCCAAGAAACTGCAGGAGCAGCTCACGAGCCTCTCCGCGACGGTCGATACGCATGAGGTTTCAACGGTCGACGAGGTAGGCGACGGCATCGCGCGCGTCTCCGGCCTCAAGAGCGCCATGGCAGGCGAGCTTCTGGAGTTCAAGAGCTCCGATACCGGTGAGACCGTCTTCGGCCTTGCCCAGAACCTTGACCGTGACGAGGTCGGCGCCGTTCTGTTCGGTGCCGTCGACTCCATCAAGGAAGGCGACGAGTGCCGCACCACTGGCCGCATTATGGATATCCCCGTGAGCCGTGCCATGCTCGGCCGCGTCGTCAATCCGCTCGGCCAGCCCATCGACGGCCTGGGCGACATCGTCGCCACGCATCGTCGCCCCATCGAGTTCAAGGCCCCCGGTGTCATCGACCGTACCCCGGTGTGCGAGCCGGTTCAGACCGGCCTGTTGGCCATCGACTCCATGGTGCCTATCGGCCGCGGTCAGCGTGAGCTCATCATCGGCGACCGTAAGACCGGTAAGACCGCCATTGCCATCGACGCTATCCTCAATCAGCGCGGCAAGGGCATGGTCTGCATCTATGTCGCCATCGGCCAGAAGGCCTCCACGGTTGCCAACATCCGCGAGACCCTCGCTCAGCACGGTGCGCTCGACTACACCATCATCGTTTCGGCCACCGCTGCCGATTCCGCCCCTATGCAGTACATCGCGCCTATGGCCGGTGCCGCTATCGGCGAGTTCTTCATGTACAACGGCGAGGACGGGAAGCCCGCCAGCGAGACCAACCCCGGCGGCCACGTGCTCGTCATCTACGACGACCTGTCCAAGCAGGCCGTGGCCTACCGTCAGATGTCGCTGACGCTGCATCGTCCGCCCGGACGTGAGGCCTATCCTGGCGACATCTTCTACCTGCACTCTCGTCTGCTCGAGCGTGCCGTCAAGATGTCCAAGAAGAACGGCTACGGCTCCATGACGGCACTGCCGATCATCGAGACCCAGGACGGCGACGTCTCGGCCTACATTCCGACCAACGTCATTTCCATTACCGATGGTCAGATCTACCTGCAGTCCGAGCTCTTCTTCCAGGGTCAGCGCCCGGCAGTCGACGTGGGTATCTCCGTGTCCCGCGTCGGTGGCGATGCACAGACCAAGGCCATGAAGCAGGTCGCCGGCAACCTCCGTCTGGACCTCGCTTCGTACCAGGAGCTCGCTGGCTTTACCCAGTTCGGCTCTGACCTCGACGAGGCTACTCAGAAGCAGCTGACCCATGGTGCCCGCATGACCGAGCTCCTGAAGCAGCCGCGCTACCAGCCGTTTGAGGTTGGCGAGCAGATTGTTACGCTGTTCGCTGGCAACGAGGGCTTCCTGGATGACCTGGAGATCGCCGACGTGCTGCCTTTCCGTGCCGAGCTCATCGAGTACATGGACAATGGCTTTGGCTCGCTGCTCGACAAGGTTCGCGCCAAGAAGATCGACGATGACACCAAGGCTGAGCTCCTGCGCGTCATCGGTGACTTCAAGCAGCAGTTCATGGCCAAGCACCATGCCGATACGACTGGATCAGAGGAGAACTAAGCCCTATGGCCAACCTTCGCGACATTAAGAAGCGAATCTCCTCGGTTACCACGACCAAGCAGATCACGCGCACGATGGAGATGGTCTCTACGGCCAAGATCCGTCGTGCCCTCGATCGCTCCAAGCAGGCCGAGCCCTATAAGGAGGCGCTGACCGACGTCATGCTGACGGTTGCCGGCGACGCCTCCTGCTCGGGCACCGATCCCATGCTGCAGAAGCATGAGAGCGTCAAGCATGGCCTGATTGTCGTCATTGCTTCGGACCGCGGCCTTGCCGGCGGTTTCAATACGACGGTGGAGCGCACGGCCGAAAAGCTCGCCGCTTCTTGGGCGAACGACGGCATCGAGTGCGAGATCATCGCGTGCGGGCGTAAGCCGGCCACGTATTTCCGTGACCGCGCAAACGTCGTCATGCACTTTGAGGGCAACTCCTCTGAGCCCGATTTAAATCAGGCCCGCATGATCTCCTCTCATATCTGCGATGCGTATCGTGCCGGTGAGCTTGACCGTGTCGAGCTTGTCTACCACCACGCCAAGAACCGCGTGGATCAGGAGCTTCGCGTCGAGCATCTGTTGCCGCTCGACCCCGAGATGATCGCTATGGCCCACGGTCCGCGTAAGAACGAGACCGACGCCCCTAAGCGCATCTCGTCCACGTTCGAGTTCGTGCCCTCTCCCGAGCATGTTCTCGGCAAGCTTGTGCCGTCTTATATCCTGACGGTCATCTACCAGGCCCTGATCGATTCGGCGGCTGCCGAGCAGGGTGCACGCCGCAAGGCCATGCACTCCGCGACGGAAAACGCCACCGCGATCATCTCGACCCTTACCCGCACGTATAGTCGCGTGCGCCAGGCTTCGATCACGACCGAGATTAACGAGATCGTCGGCGGAGCCTCAGCATTGGAGGAACAGTAATGGCTAATAACACCGTAAAGCTTGCGGTCGAGGAAGCCACCAAGAAGACGACTGCCGGTGATGGTCGCATCGTGCGAATCATCGGCCCTGTCGTCGACGTCAAGTTTGACGGCGCGGTGCCCCCGATCTACAACGCGCTCACGGTCGAGGCCGAGACCCCGATCGGTCACCTGAGCACGATCCTCGAGGTCGAGAGCCAGCTTCCGGGCGGCGTCGTCCGCACGGTCGCCATGTCCTCGACCGACGGCCTGCAGCGCGGCCTCATCGCCACCGATACCGGTGAGCCCATGAAGATGCCCGTTGGTCCCAAGACGCTCGGCCGCATTTGGAACGTCATGGGCAAGCCCGTCGACGGCAAGCCCATGCCCGAGGTGGAGGAGTTCTACCCCATCCACCATGCAGCGCCCCGTTTCGACGAGCTCACCACCAAGACCGAGATCTTCGAGACCGGCATCAAAGCTGTTGACCTGCTCGAGCCCTACATCCGTGGCGGCAAGACAGGCTTGTTCGGCGGCGCCGGCGTCGGCAAGACCGTTCTGATTCAGGAGCTCATCAACAACCTCGCCCAGGAGCACGGCGGCACCTCGGTGTTCACCGGCGTCGGCGAGCGTACCCGCGAGGGCACCGACCTGTTCCTCGAGATGAGCGAGTCTGGCGTTATCGACAAGACCTGCTTGGTCTATGGCCAGATGAACGAGCCGCCCGGAGCGCGTCTGCGCATCGGTCTGGCCGGCCTTACCACCGCTGAGTATTTCCGTGATCGCGGCCAGGACGTTCTGCTGTTCATCGACAACATCTTCCGCTTCTCCCAGGCAGGTTCCGAGGTTTCCGCACTGCTGGGCCGTATGCCGTCCGCCGTTGGTTACCAGCCCACGCTGGCAACCGAGATGGGTGACCTCCAGGAGCGCATTACCTCGACCAAGACGGGCTCCATTACCTCCGTCCAGGCTGTCTACGTCCCCGCAGACGACCTGACCGACCCGGCGCCTGCCACGACGTTTACGCACCTCGATGCCACCACGGTTCTTTCGCGTAGCATTTCGTCGCTCGGCCTGTTCCCGGCTATCGACCCGCTTGCGTCTTCCTCTGACGCTCTCGATCCCTCGATCGTCGGCGAGGAGCACTACCGTGTCGCCGTCAAGGTCCAGGAGCTCCTGCAGGAGTACTCCGACCTTCAGGACATCATCGCCATCCTGGGTATGGACGAGCTGTCCGAGGAGCAGCGCCTTACGGTCAACCGTGCCCGTAAGATCCAGCAGTTCCTCTCGCAGTCCTTCCACGTCGCCGAGAAGTTCACCGGCAACCCCGGTGTCTACGTCCGCGTCGAGGATACCGTCCGCTCCTTCGCCGAGATTGTCGACGGCAAGGCCGATGACCTGCCCGAGCAGGCTTTCCGCTATGCTTCCACGATTGAGGACGTGCGCGAGCGCGCCCGCAAGATGGGGGAGAAGTAGGTTATGCGTATCCGCATCGTGTGCCCCGTGAGCTGCGCCTATGAGGGCGACGCTGCGTTTGTGTCGATTCCGTCCACGGATGGCGAGTTTGGCGTTCTGCCTGCTCACTCCAGCGAGATCTGCACGATCGACCGCGGTTACGTTCGCGTTTCCGATAAGGCCATGGGCACTGTCGACCACACGTTTGCCGTGGCCGGCGGCTATGCCCAGGTTGCGGACGATGTAGTGACCGTTCTCGCCGAGCGCGCTTGCGATTTGGCGACCGTCGATGCCGACAAGCTTAAAGCTGATATTCAAGGTTTTGAAGAGAAGCTGGGTAATTTGTCGGAGGATGATGCACGCCGCGCCTACCTCTATAATGAAATCGCATGGTGTAAGCTCAAGCTTGCCCAATAGTCAAACGATTTAGCGTTCGACCATTTGCGAACACATCATGCCCGGGATGGCCCAGCCACCCCGGGCATGCTTTTTGAAAGGGTAGACCTTGGATATTATCCGCGTTGAGGGTGGCCACGCCATCGGAGGCTCCGTGCCCGTCTCGGGTGCCAAGAACTCCGCGCTCAAACTCATGGCGGCAACGCTTCTGGCGCCGGGCAAGACGACGCTGCAGAACGTGCCCGATATTTCCGATGTCCACGTGATGGGCAAGGTGCTCAAGGGCATGGGCGCTACGATCGATGTTCTCGACGAGCATACGCTCGAGATTGATACCTCTCAGGTCGATTCTTGGGAGGCCCCCTACGAGCTCGTTGCCAAGATGCGTGCTTCTACAGCCGTGATGGGACCCCTGCTGGGCCGTTTCCATCGCGCCAAGATCGCCATGCCGGGCGGATGCAACCTGGGTGCTCGCAAGATCGATATGCACATTCTGGGTCTCGAGGCCCTGGGCGTAGAGTTCGATACCGCCCACGGCTACATCAACGCTAATGCGCCCCAAGGTCTGCGCGGTACCACCGTCACGCTCGAGTTCGCCAGCGTCGGTGCGACCGAGAACCTCATTATGGCATCCGTGCGCGCGCAGGGTACCACGGTTATCGACAATGCCGCCCGCGAGCCCGAGATCGTCGATCTCGCCAACATGCTCAACGAGATGGGCGCCAAGATTGTTGGCGCCGGTACGCCCGTCGTGACTATCGAAGGCGTGGAAGAGCTCCATCCCGTTACCCATCGCGTGGTGGGCGACCGCATCGAGGCCGGTACCTTTATCGTTGCCGGTGCGTTGATGGCCGACGATCGCGGTGTCGATGTCACGGGCTTTTGCCCCATTCACTTGGGCATGGTGCTCAAGAAGATGGAGCTCATGGGTATCGACTGCGAGCGCGTCGAGGATGGCGTCCATGTAAACCGTGCCGAGCGTATCAAGCCGGTCGACATCCAGACGCTTCCGTTCCCCGGCTTCCCGACGGACATGCAGGCGCAGATTATGGTGCTCTCCGCTCTCGCCGACGGCAGTTCCGTTATTACCGAGAACATCTTCGAGAATCGCTTTATGTTTGCCTCTGAGCTGGTGCGCATGGGTGCCGACATTCGTATCGAGAGCCATCATGCCATGATTCATGGCGTCAAGGGCTTCTCGGGTGCACAGGTTACCTCGCCCGATCTGCGTGGCGGAGCGGCCCTCGTCGTAGCGGGCTTGATCGCTGACGGGACGACCGAGGTTTCGGCTATTCATCACATCAAGCGCGGCTACGAGCAGTTTGTCGAAAAGCTGCAGGCGCTCGGCGCGCATGTCGAGCATGCTACCGTCCCCGATCCCGTCATCTACTAATACAGGTTGCCTATGTTTAATAAAAAGCCCCTCGCGGATACCACCGCCCGAAGACCCTCAACTGGTGCGCAGGCCAAGATCTACAGTCGCGATAACGTGGCTCGCTATTCCGAGCGCGCTCGTCAACGTCGTCGTAGCCACACGATTCGTCACGTCGCGCTCATTGTCGTGCTTGGCGTGCTGCTGAGTGCCACTACCGCTGCCGGCCTGTGGTTTGCCACCATTATGGGCAAGCTCGGCGATTCCAATGTCATTACCGACAATCTGCGTCGGGTTCTGGTTGACACCGATGAGGCAAAGGATCCGTTCTACGTGCTGCTTCTTGGCACCGACGGCCGTCCGGGCGAGGATACGTACCGTGCCGACTCGATTATCCTGGCACGCATCGACCCCACGCAAAAGCAGGCGACGCTCATTTCCGTTCCGCGCGACACCAAGGTCGAGTACAAGGGCGAGACCATGAAGATCAACGCCTGCCATACCGTTGGCGGCGCCGAGGCCATGGTCGAGGCGGTCAACGAGCTGTGCGGTGTTCAGATTTCCCACTATGCCGAGGTCAGCTTCGACGGTATGCAGGCGCTGATTGATTCGGTTGGCGGTATCGACATTAACGCAACCGATGATGTTGACGACCCCGAGCACCTGGATATTAAGATTACCGCTGGCCAGCAGCATATGGACGGTGCCACCGCCCTTACCTATGCCCGCTGCCGCTACACCTATGCTGACGGCGATTACACGCGCATGCGCCACCAGCGTCAGGTGCTTGGCGCCCTTGCCAACCAGATTCTCAATAACTTCGATGCCACGAAGATCTTTGGCCTGGTTAATTCGCTGTCCGATATGCTTGTAACCGATATGAGCGTTCAGGATATCGTGGCTACGGTCAACGCCATGCGCGGTATGGATGTCGACGGTATCTACTCGGCCAACCTGCCCTCGTACGCCGACGACAGTACCATGATCGACGGTGTGAGCTACGTCTTTGTCTACGAGGACGAGCTCAAGGAAATGATGGAGCGCGTCGATGCCGGCAAGGACCCCAAGGGTCCCAACGCCATGGGTCTTTCCGACGGTTCCAGCTCTACAATCGGCGACCTGAACAACAACACGTCTGACGACTACGCAAACGGTACCGCAACCTCATCGGTCAGCTCTGACGATTCCGATGACTCAAGCGATTCGAGCGATTCGGACTACTACGAAGAGCCCACCGGCGACGGCAACGGCTACGAGGCCAACTACTAAGTTACGGCGTTTTACCAAACGCCGTAACGGCTCGACGCTGCGCGCCGCCCAAGGCGACAATTTGTCATTCAAAAGGCAGGGCATGACCAGAAGGTCAATGCCCTGCCTTTTTCATGCCAACTTGTTCGCCTTGGACGTCGCTCGCTGACGTTGGCTCAACCTGCGGTGCTGACTACTCCCCTTGCACCAAAAACCGCCCCGTTCTCGGTTTTGAGGACGGGGTGGTTTTGCTTACCTGGATTGTTCGAGTTCCCTATGCAAAGCGGGCGACGAGCTCCTGCAGGACGTCGGTCATCTTGACGAGCGAACTGACCGGGACGAACTCGTTGACGCCGTGGTAGCAATAGCCGCCGGTGGAAAGGTTGGGGCAGGGCAGACCGCGGAACGACAGCTGCGCGCCGTCGGTGCCGCCACGAATCGGCAGCACTTGGGGCTCAACGCCGCAGGCAAGGTAGGCTTCCTTGGCAACATCAATAAGCTCGGGATAGTCGCGAACGATCTCGGCCATATTTCGATACTGCTGCTTAATCTCGACCGTCACGCGCTCCTCACCCAGACGCTGGTTGAGCATCGAGGCGGCGGCATCAATATGGTCGAGTTTCTGCTGGAACTTGGCGGCGTCATGGTCGCGGACGATATAGCGCGCTGTGGCGTGATCGACGGTCGCAGATACACCCTCAAGGTGATAAAAGCCCTCGTAGCCTTCCGTATACTCCGGGCGCTGCGCGTAGGGGAGCAACGCGTTGAAGTCGCAGAACAGATTGCCTGCGTTGACCATACGGCCCTTGGCGTCGCCCGGGTGGATGGACTGGCCCTCAAAGCGGACGGTTGCCTCGGCGGCGTTAAAGCACTCCCACTCCAGCTCGCCGATGGGGCCGCCGTCGACCGTGTAGGCGTACTTGCAGCCAAAGGTATCGATATCCAACAGCTCGGCTCCGTGGCCGATCTCCTCGTCAGGGCAGAAGCAAATGCCGAGTGCGGGATGGGGCAGAGAAGGGTCCTGAGCGATACGCGCGACAAGCGACATGATCTCGGCGACGCCTGCCTTGTCGTCCGCGCCCAGCAGCGTGGTGCCATCGCTGCAGACCAGGTCCTCACCCGCGAGGTCAGTCAGGGCGGGAAGCTTGGCGGTACCCATGGCAACGGGCTTACCGTCAACCGTGCCGCAGACCAGGTCGCCGCCTTCGTAGTGTACGATATGCGGCTTCACGCCGGCGCCCGGTGCAACTTCGGTGGTGTCGAGATGGGCGATCAGGCCCAGGGCGGGCTTGTCCTCAGCGCCCGCACTTGCGGGGATATGCGCGCAGACATAGGCGTGCTCGGTCACGTAGGCATCTTCCGCACCAAGCTCGCGCAGCTCTTCAGCCAGCACGTTGGCAAGGTCAAACTGAACGGCGCTCGAGGGTACCTGGTCGCAGTTTGCATCCTCGGACTGCGTGTTGATCTGGACGTAGCGCAAAAAGCGCTCGAGGACATCGGGGCTCGTGGTGGTGTTTTCCATAAAGACCGCTCCAATCTTGGTCGTCGTGTGCAACAAGAACTCTAGCACGGTATGCCACGGCATACCACGACGCTTGGATGGGGTAGAATCAGCCATTGAATGCAGAAGGGACGGAAGATCATGGATACGACAAATAGCTCGCGCGAACTACATCTGACGGTGGCGAACGAAGACTACTTGGAGTGCATGGTTCGCATTGAAAGCGAAGAGGGGGAAACCAACGGCGTGCGATCGGTCGACATCGCGCAGCGCCTTGGCGTCTCCAAGGCATCGGTCAATAAAGCGGTTTCGGCTCTCAAGGCATCCGAGCTTGTCGAGCAATCGCACTACGGCAAGGTGATCCTGACCGATCGCGGCCGCGAGGTTGGCACGGCTATCTGGTACCGTCATCGCCTCATCCGCACGTTTTTGGTTCAGGAGCTCGGTGTCGAATTTGAGCGAGCCGATTCCGAGGCCTGCATGATGGAGCATGCGCTATCCGAGGACACGATGAGCCGCTGGCTCGCCTATCTCGAAAAGCAGGGAATCAGCGTCGAGGAATAGCGGGATATATATGGATACGAGTTATTACAACCGCTTTGGTGCCGAGGAACTTACGCGCCGCTTGTCGAGCGAGACCTTGTTGGCGCAGGGCCCCATGGGCAGTGTTCTGTTGAGTGAGTACGATGCCGCCGACATTCCACCGGCGTTTTGGAATCTGGCAGAGCCGCAGACCGTTTCTCGTATCCATCGCTTGTATGTCGCCGCCGGCGCGCAGGTGCTCATTACCAACACCTTTCAGGCATCGAGCTATGCCCTCAAGCACGACCAGATTGCGCCGTCCGTGGCGGAGGTCAATCGCGGGGCCGTCGACGATGCCCGCCAGGCGCACCCTCAGCTGCTGCTGGGCTCGATGGGCCCGATCGGTATTGAGTGGTTTGCCGAGGACTCTGCCGAGTATCGTGAAATCCGAGGCATTGCGCGCGAACAGGCGCATGCCTTGCTCAATGCCGGTGTCGACGGTCTGCTGATCGAGACGGTGACGTCTATCCGTAATTTGCAGCCCATGCTTGCCGGCGCCCGAGATACCGCCGACGGCATGCCTGTCCTGGTGAGTTTTGTCGTTGACGATAACGGCGATCTGTTGGGCGATGGCCTCAACATCGAGGCAGCCGTTTTGTACGCCGAAAAACACGGCGCAAACTCGGTCGGTGTTAATTGCTGTTCGCTTGCGGCCGCGAACGCGGCGGTGCCCAGGATGGCTGCATCGGCGACTACTCCCGTCACGGTGCGTCCCAACGTGGGCGATCCGGTCCAGACTCAGGATGGCCCCGTATGGCACGAGAACCCCGAAGCTTTCGCGCGCGCATGCATCGAATGGAGGCATGCCGGTGCCGCAATGGTGGGCAGTTGCTGTGGAACTACGGCAATCACTACGGCAGCGATGGCCGAGGCGCTCGATATATAAAGGGTAAAACCGCTCCATACGGGGCGGTTTTTTTATTTCAAGACTTTAGTCTGCTGGCCGCGCAGCGGCCA
>CALDBJ010000137.1 GCA_937937835.1 uncultured Collinsella sp. | reverse complement strand
ACTTACCCGCCTCGCCCGGCCAGGTCCTAGGGTGACTTGCTTGCCGCCTAGATGGCGTCTTGGCGTCTAGATACTTGGCTGAATAATTATGGATGAAGGGAGTTCCTTGCTGAAAGGGACTCCCTTCTGGTTTGGCTGCTTTGGACCTGTGGCTGTTTTTCTATTTCGCGTCGGCCCAGGTTATGCCGGTGCTGGCTTCGGCGATTAGGGGGACGCGGAGGTCTACTACGTGCTCCATGACGTCGCGGACCATGGTGGTTAGGCGCTCGACTTCGTCGATGGGGCACTCAAAGTCCAGTTCGTCGTGCACTTGCAGGATCATGTGAGCGGCAAAATCCTCTTCTTCCAGACGGCGGCTTACGCGGGCCATCGCGATCTTGATGATGTCGGCGGCGGTTCCCTGCATGGGGTGGTTCATGGCCGTGCGCTCGCCAAAGCCGCGGAGTTGCGGGTTTTTGGCCTTGAGCTCCGGAATATGACGACGGCGGCCGTACATGGTCTCGGCGTAGCCCGTCTGCTTGGCACGTGCCACCACGTTGTCGAGGAACGTGCGCACGCCTGGGTAGGCCTCGTAGTAGCGGTCGATCATGTCGCGCGCCTCGGCCATCGAGATATGCAGCGACTGCGACAGGCCGTAGGCCTGCTGGCCATACACGATGCCAAAGTTCACGGCCTTGGCGCGACTGCGCAGGTCGGGCGTTACCTCGGACACCGGCACACCAAACACGCGCGCCGCCGTCTCGGCATGGAAGTCCTCGCCCTCGTTAAAGGCGCGCACCAAGTGCTCGTCACCCGAGAGATGTGCCAGCAGACGCAGCTCGATCTGCGAGTAGTCCACCGCCAAAAAGACGCTTCCCTCGCCTGCCGAAAACGCCGTCTTGACGGTACGCCCCAGCTCCGAGCGCGTCGGAATGTTTTGCAGATTAGGGTCGCTCGAAGACAGACGCCCCGTCGCGGTGATGGTCTGGTTGTACGTGGTGTGCACACGACCGTCACCGCGGCGCAGCGGACCCAGCGTGTCCAGATACGTCGACTTGATCTTGGACTTCTCGCGCCAGTCCAGAATCTGGCGCACGATCTCGTGGTCGCGCGCAAGGTCGCTCAACACCTTGGCGTTAGTCGAATAATAGCCGCGCTTGGTCTTTTTGAGGCCCTTGGTCGGAAGCCCCATCACGTCAAAGAGCACGTGCGACAACTGCATGGGGCTGCCGATGTTGAACGTCTCGTCGCCGGCCAGATCGCGAATGTTGCGCTCGACTTCGGCAATCTGGGTTGCGAGGCCCTCGGACAGGTTGTGCAGGCGATCGGGATCCACGAGCATGCCTGCGCGCTCCATCTTGGCGAGCACCGGAACGAGCGGCATCTCAATGCCGTCGAATACGTTGGCGGCGTTCTCGCGCGCCATGCGGTCGCGCAGCGGAGCCACCAGGGCCAGCGTCAGGGCCGCTGTGCGGGCAGCGGGCGCAGGCGCGTCCTCGCCGGCCCCTTCCGCGCCGCGGGCAGCGGGCAGCGACATCTGCAGATAAGTATCGGCCAGATACGCCTCGTCAAACTCGGAACGGTCGGAGTCCAACAAGTAGGCAGCGACCACGGTATCGAAGATACGAGTAGAGTCAACTGCCAGCGGGTCCATGAGCTCAGGCTCGGAAGAATCAATGGGCGAAAGCTCGTGCAACAGCACCTTCATATCCGGGCTCGCCACGCGACCCTCCATAAACAGACGCGCGAGCACGCCGGCAATCACGCCGTGAACGAAGTTGAAGCCCTCAACCTCAGCCGCCGCACAGCTGTCGCCCTGCTCGAGCGCGAACAGGCCCTTGGACGTCGCCAACCACAGCGTGCGCGTCAGTCCAAAGAGCGCGCCCTCTTCCTTGTCGTCGTCCACCACGGCGGCGACCCACTCGCCGGCATCAATCGCGCGGGAGACCTCAGCCGCAACGGCACCAAGCGCGTCGGCATCGCCGGCGGCTGCGCGAACCATAGCAGGTATCTCAACCACACTGGAGGCAGCAGCAGCCCCGCCCTCGCCGCCGATCAGCGCCAAGAAACGGTTCTGCATGGCGGTGATACCAAGCGTGCCCAGCGCCGCGGAAACCTCATCGGCAGAAAACGCCGGGAAGGACGTCGCCTCAAAGTCGAGCTCGACGGGCGCATCGGTGCGAATTGTCGCAACCTTGCGGCTCAGTAGTGCGTCATCGATGTGTGCACGCAGGTTCTCGCCCATCTTGCCCTTGACCTCGTCGGCATGCGCGATGACTTCGTCCAGGCTACCGTACTTCGCAATGAGCGCACTCGCCTTTTTGGGACCGATGCCCGGTACACCGGGGATGTTGTCGGACGTATCGCCCTTTAGACCGTAAAAATCGGGCACGAGCGCCGGCGTAATGCCGTGATACAGGTCGTCCACGCTCTCGGGCGTCATGATCGCTACATCGGACAGGCCCTTACGGGTCGAGACCACGTTGACGTGCTCGGTAACAAGCTGATACATGTCGCGATCACCGGTCACCAGCAGCATGTCACAGCCGGCCTGCTCGCCCAGGCGCGCCATAGTGCCCAGGATGTCGTCGCCTTCCCAGCCCTCGGACTGCAGAATCGGCACGTTGAGCGCGGTGAGCAGCTCCTTAATCATAGGGAACTGCGCATGCAGATCGGGGTCCATGGGCGGGCGTTGCGCCTTATACTGCGGCAGCATCTCCATGCGCACGCGCGGTTTGCCCTTGTCAAACGCCACGACCACACCGTCGGGGTTAAAGGCATCGATCATCTTAAGAAACATGTTCAGAAAGCCAAAGATCGCGTTGGTGGGGCGACCGTCCGGCGCGTTCATGGTCGGCGGCACGGCGTGGAAGGCGCGGTGCATGAGCGAGTTGCCGTCGATAACGGCAAAGGTGCGGCGCTTGTCAGACATATTGAATACCTCGCTTTGGGCTGGGCACGGTTTGCTCACACCAGTTTACACGCTCCCCGCCCCGCGGCCACCGCACATCAGGCTTCCCTGCCGCCGCGGGCCCGCGCGTGATACGATGGCTCACGGTACATCAACCAGCACGATCGATCCGAAAGGAGCCTGCGTCATGGAACGTCCCTGCGCATGGAAAAAGTACACGCCACAGCAGATCGAAGAGCTCGAGGAGCTTTGCCGCGGCTATAAGCAGTTTTTGAGCGAGAACAAGACCGAGCGCCTGTGCGTCAAGACCGGTATCAAGATGGCCGAGGAGGCGGGCTACGTCAATCTGGAGACCGTGATCTCCGAGGGCCGCGCGCTCAAGGCCGGCGACAAGGTGTACGCCGCCAATCACGGCAAGGACCTTATGCTCGTCAACCTGGGCACCGCCCCGCTCGAGCAGGGCTTTAACATCCTGGGCGCCCACGTGGACTCGCCGCGCCTGGACCTTAAGCAGAATCCCGCCTTCGAGGCCGGCGACATGGCCTACCTCGACACGCACTACTACGGCGGCGTCAAGAGCTACCACTGGGTAGCCTCCCCGCTCGCACTCGTGGGCGTCATCTGCAAAAAGGACGGCACCACCGTCGACATCAACATCGGCGACAAGGCGGACGACCCGGTCTTTACCATCTCCGACCTGCTGATTCACCTCTCGAGCGAGCAGATGTCCAAGCCTGCCAAGGACGCCGTCGATGCCGAGATCCTCGACGTGATCGTGGGCGGCCGCCCCGTCAAGTTTGACGAGGACGACAAGGACGCCCCCAAGGAGCCCGTCAAGCAGATGTTCCTGGACATCCTCAAGGAGCAGTACGACGTCGAGGAGGAGGACTTCCTCTCCGCCGAGATCGAGGTCGTGCCCGCCGGCCCGGCCCGCGACATGGGCCTCGACCGCTCCATGATTCTGGGCTATGGCCACGACGACCGTGTCTGCGCCTATCCGTCCATGCTCGCCCAGATCGACGTCGCCAACGTGGAGCGCACGAGCATCACACTCATCGTCGACAAGGAGGAGATCGGTTCCGTGGGTGCCACCGGCATGACGAGCCGCTTCTTCGAGAACACCGTCGCCGAGATCATGACGCTCGCCGGCGAGGATAGCCCGCTGGCCCTGCGCCGCGCACTCGCCCACAGCCGTATGCTCTCCTCTGACGTGTCCGCCGGCTTCGACCCGGGCTACGCCGGCAAGTTCGAAACTAAGAACGCAGCCTTTATGGGTCGTGGCCTGTGCTTTAACAAGTACACGGGCAGCCGCGGCAAGGGTGGCTCCAACGACGCCGACGCCGAGTATGTGGCCCTCGTCCGCGACATCATGGACGAGGCCGGCGTAGACTTCCAGACCTGCGAGCTCGGTCGCGTCAACGCGGGCGGCGGCGGCACCATCGCCTACATCATGGCCAAGTACGGCATGAACGTCATCGACTCCGGCGTTGCCGTCCTGTCCATGCACGCCCTGTGGGAGGTCGCCAACAAGGCCGACATCTACGAGGCCTACCGCGGCTACAAGGCCTTCCTCGAGCGCGCCTAACCAACCCTTGTAACTTGCGGTGAAATACGGATTCATCAGGGCTTCCAACGGGGAAAGCGGTCTGTATTTCACCGCAACTTTTTTAGCGGAAGGAGGATTCCGTGCTACAGGTCGTCATTTCGCCCGCCAAACAGATGCGGACAGCTCAAGATGCCTTTGACGTTTTGGGCATACCGCCTTTTGCACATCAGACGGCCCGGCTCCATCAGGCACTGCTAGGCATCGAACGCGAGGATGGCGCGGCAGGTCTTCAGGCCCTTTGGAACGTGAGCGACAGGCTGCTTACAACGTGCCTGGATACGCTTCACGAATTTATGCCCGTCCTGAGCGATGCCGACCTCGCCGATCCCGATCTCGCGCGCCGAATCTCCCCCGCCGTCATGTCCTACCACGGCATCCAATACCAAAGCATGGCGCCCGAGGTCATGGATGCTGCACAGCTCGACTGGCTGCAAAACCATCTCTGGATCCTCTCCGGATTGTACGGATGCGTGCGGCCTTTCCATGGCGTTGAGCCCTATCGGCTCGAAATGGGAGCCAAGCTCACCGTCGACGGCGCTCGCGATCTCTATACGTTTTGGGGCGACAAACTTGCATGCGCCATTGCGCCGACCGGCTCCAACACCACGGTCGTCAACCTTGCCAGCGCGGAGTACGCCAAGGCCGTTCTACCCCATCTCGCAGGCGACGCCACAACCGTCACTTGTCTCTTTGGCGAAGGTGTCCGCAACGGCAAGCCCATCCAGCGCTCGACCGCCAGCAAAAAGGCGCGCGGCTCCATGGTGCGCTGGATGGCAGAAAACAAGCTCGAGGACGCCGCCGGTCTTACCGAGTTCAACATCGGCTATCGCCACGCCCCCGAGATCTCACACCCAGGCACCCTCGTGTTCATCAACGAACAGATGCTCTAGACCCGCCACCCAAAACTGACCCGCTCAGCCTTCTCTATATAACTTGCGGTGGAATAGTTCCTATTTGAGCCTTTTATCGCACAATCAGGAACTATTCCACCGCAACTTTTATGAATTGGCTGGCTAGGCTCGACACCTATTCTGCTAGACCGTCGGCCTTTGCAATCCCGTTTGTCGAACCGTCCTGATAGACAATCTTGACGTGCTCAACCTCGGAAACCGCAACACCCGCCGGGGGCTCCAGGCGCCATTCCGTCAGCGCGATATCCATGGTCGTGGGCACATCTCCTTGATCTTTGAGCTCGACCGACAGCATCTTAAGCGACGCATCGAAGGTCACGCGCTCAATCTCTTCACCTGGAATGGACCCACCACTCAGCTGCAACTGCACAAACTCATCGCGCGGGTACCAATAATCGCCCGGAACGGCGAGCGTATTGGCATTACCGCCAGTACTCCTCACCGTCATAATCGGTAGGCTATCATCAGCCTCGAACTCCCAGGCAGCGCCGCCGCGACCGCCAAACGTCCAAATACAAAAGGCAATCACCAACACGGCAAGCACCGCAAAACCAATCGCGACAAGGCCATGGTGCGCACGGCTTTCCTCGGCCGATACATCCCATCGCGTCTCTCGATATAGATGCTTGTCTTCCATGTTCGCCTCCCCACAGGCACACTCGTTGCCTCAATCGTACCCATTCAGGCTATACTTGAGCCCATGACATAACGGGGAGCTTGCAGGACAAGACGGCAGGCTGAGATTGGGCGCGCCCGCCCTGACCCGCAAACCTGATATGGGTAATGCCAACGAAGGGAGCCGTGCCAATGAGCACACAAACCGAGCCCAAGCTCGTCACGCAAATCGACTTCGCCCGCGCCGGGCAGATCACACCGCAGATGAAAGAGGTCGCCGAGCGCGAGCATCGCGACCCCGAGTACATCCGCGAGCGCGTGGCCGACGGTCGTATCGCCATTCCCGCCAATATCGTGCATATCAAAAAAGGCATGCGCGCCTTTGGCGTCGGTGAGGGCCTGTCCACAAAGGTCAACGTGAACCTGGGCATCTCGGGCGACAAGGCCGATGCCGCCGAGGAATGGAAGAAGGTCAAGATCGCCGAGGACTTTGGCGCCGACGCCATCATGGACCTCTCCAACTCGGGCAAGACGCGCCAGTTCCGCCAGCAGCTCATCGACGAGACGCCGCTCATGGTGGGCACCGTCCCCATGTACGATGCCATCGGCTACATGGAAAAGCCGCTGGTCAAGCTGACCAAGGACGATCTGCTCGAGGTCGTGCGCGCGCACGCCGAGGACGGCGTGGACTTTATGACCATCCACTGCGGCATCAACAAGTCGGTTATCAAGACCTTTAAGGAGACCGGCCGCCTGATGAACATCGTCAGCCGCGGCGGCTCGCTGCTGTTTGGCTGGATGGAAGTCACCGGCAACGAGAACCCCTTCTACGAGTTCTACGACGAAGTGCTCGAGATCTGCCACGAGTACGACGTGACGATCTCGCTCGGCGACTCCTGCCGCCCGGGCTGTCTCTACGACTCCAACGACGCCACCGAGACCGCCGAGATGATCGAACTGGGTAAGCTGTGCAAGCGCGCTTGGGCCGCCGGCGTCCAGGTCATGGTCGAGGGCCCCGGCCACATGGCGCTCGACGAGATCGCCGCCAATATGAAGCTGCAGAAGCGTCTGTGCCACAACGCCCCGTTCTATGTGCTGGGACCGCTGGTGACCGATATTGGCGTGGGCTACGACCACATCACCGCCGCCATCGGTGGCGCCATCTCGGCGAGCTCCGGCGCCGACTTCCTGTGCTACGTGACGCCCGCCGAGCACCTATGCCTGCCCAACGCCCAGGACGTGCTCGACGGTCTCATGGCCACCAAGATTGCCGCACACGCCGCCGATATCGCCAAGAAGGTGCCGCACGCCCGCGATCTGGACGACAAGATGGGCCAGGCGCGCCGCAAGCTCGATTGGGACGCCATGTGGAAATGCGCTCTCGATCCGGTCACCGGCAAGAAGCGCTACGAGGAGTCCCCTGCTGCCACCGAGGGCACCTGCACCATGTGCGGCAAGATGTGCGCCGTCCGCACTGTCAACAAGGTGTTCGAGGGCACGACGATCGACCTCGGTATGGAGGACTAGGTCCCTCGCTGCGATCGCTTTAGCAGCGAGTTGGCACCCGTCAATTGTTGACGTGTGAACATTTGCTTTCATTTGCGTA
>CALDBJ010000136.1 GCA_937937835.1 uncultured Collinsella sp. | reverse complement strand
CCCGGCGAGTAAGCTGCGGAAACTCGGTCGGTCCAGAGCAATATCGTGCGAACGGAATTCTGGCTGATGATCTGTTCGCGACAAAGACTCGATAGGCAGCCCCCTCTATGCCCTTTTGTAAGTTGCGGTGAAATAGGGACTGAATTGGGGTTGAATCGTTTAAACAGTCCCTATTTCACCGCAACTTATGGGAGGGGTAGAAAAAGGCGGAGGCCCTGGAGAGGGACTCCGCCTTATATACAGGGGGCAATGGTATTCGCGTGTTGCGGGATTAGACCAGGCGGGCGTTGATCGTCTTGGCGATCTCGGCGGCGTCGGTGGAACCCTTGACGGTGGCACGGAAGTCCTCGTCCATGAGCGCCTCGGCGACCTTGGACAGGATCTTGAGGTGCGTGGTGCCAGCCTGGGCACCCGGGATGAGCAGGGCGATAGCCACGTTAACGGGAGCGCCGTCCATGGTGTCCCAACCGGTCACGCCGGACTCGTCCTTAACGACGATGACGGCAGCCTCGGTAATGGCGTCGGACTTGGCATGCGGGATGGCGAAGCCCTCCATCATGCCCGTGGTGCCCTCGGCCTCGCGAGCCAGGAAGGCGTTCATCACGGCGTCGGCGTCGCTGGCGATACCTGCCTTGACGGCCTGGTTGGAAACGAAGCTCAGAGCCTCGTCACGAGAAGCGAAGTCCTCGGCGACAAAGACATTCTCGACCTTCACGAAGTCGGCAGCCTCGGCCTTGGGGGCCTCGACGGCAGCGGCCTTGGGGGCCTCAACGGGCTTGGCTACAGGAGCGGCCTTCTGATTCTTCTCGAAGTCGTACTTCTTGAAGGCCACGAACAGGATGCCACCGACCACAGCGCCGATGAGGATCGCGAGGACCCACAGCGGACCGTTCTCGACAACAGGCAGGACCAGGAAGCCGCCGTGAGGCGCCGGATCGTGAACGTTGAAGAAGATGGTCAAGATGGAAGCGATGGAAGAACCGAGCATCATGATGGGCATGACGGGCCAGATGTTCTTGGTCATGAACGGAATGGCGCCCTCGGTGATGTGGGTGCAACCAAGGATGAGGTTGACGATACCGGCGTCATGATCCTCCTGGCTGAAGTACTTCTTACCGACAACGACGGCGAAGGTGGTGATCAGCGGCGGAACGATGCAAGCGGCGGAGACGGCAGCCATGAAGTTGGTGCCGAAGTTGTAGGTCTCGGTGCCGACGCCAGCTTCGAGAGCGGTACCGAGCAGGAAGGTGCCAGTAGCGTAAGCAGCCTTGTTGACCGGGCCGCCCATATCAAAGGCGCACATGCAGCCGATGGCCAGGCCAAGGATCACCGGACCGGAGTTACCGAGGCTCTGCAGGAAATCCATCATGCCCTGGTTAATGGCAGCCATGGGGCCGGAAATACCGAGCATGACCAGACCGACGATGGCGGTAGAGCACAGCGGATACAGGAAGATTGCCTTTAGGCCATTAAGGCTCGCAGGAATTTTAGAGAAAACCTTCTCGAGCAGCAGGATGACATAGCCAGCGAGGAAGCCGCCGACGATGCCGCCTAGGAAGCCAAAGCCCACACCTGCGCCACCGGCGTCGATCATGCCGGTATCGGCGTTAACAGGCAAGCCCTGGATGGCAATCATACCGGCGACGAAACCGGGGACGAGCGCCGGGCGCTTGCCGATGGACTCGGCGATGTAAGCGGAGAGCACCGGAACCATGAGGTTCATGGCGATACCGCCGATAATCTTGAGCATCGCGGCAAAGCTGTTGTAGTCGGCAGCCGTCGAATCAAAGGACGTGATGCCCCACAGGAACGAAATGGCGGTCAGAACACCACCGGCAACGACGAAGACCAGCATGTGGCTGACGCCGTTCATGAGGTGCTTGTAGATGACGTGACCGATGGACTCCTTCTCCTCGACCTCGTCCTCGACATCGGCGGCAGCGGCAACCGTGTCGTCGCCCTTGGCGGCGAGCGCGCGGTCGATCAACTTACCAGCAGCCTCGACAGACAGGGCCTTGGAAACACCAACGGAAACCATGGGCTTACCGGCGAAACGCTCAGCCTGGACATCCTTATCGGCTGCGACAACGACGGCCTTGGCACCGGCGATCTCGCTCTTGGTGAGCTCGTTCTCGACGCCGACCTGGCCATGAGTCTCGACCTTAATGGTCAGACCTCGCTCGGCAGCAGCCTTCTCCAGCGCCTCCTTCGCCATGAAGGTGTGCGCAATGCCGGTCGGGCAACCGGTCGCGGCGATGATGTCAAACTTAGCCATGTGTCCCTCCTTCTTGAGTACAGCGCCCGCGGGCGCTCCCCTACACGCGCTTCGATGCGCGTTTTTCCACACTTGAAAGATACCAACCTACCGTCCGCGTGAGAAGAGACAAGGCGCAATTCTCCGGTGAAAGGTTCTTTCATAACCGTAAACGGCAAGTGAAAGTTTACCATCAACACTTGAAACGGCAAGGTGTATCTTGTAATTGAAAATGCCCGTATACTATGGCATTGCAAATCAAGCTAGATTTTCATGCCAACCAGGAGCCATCCATGACCGATAGTAGCAAGAGCGCACTTTCCCTCATTAGTACCCATCAGGGATACAGCGAGTCCGAGCAGCGCATTGTCGACTATATATTGGAGCACCAGTCCGAGGCGCCACGCCTCACGGCCGCTCAGCTCTCGCGCGCTGCCGCCACGTCCGAGGCGACCGTTTCGCGTTTCTGCCGCAAGCTGGGCTTTGGCAGCTTCCGCAGCTTTCAGTTTTCGTTGGCGCGCGACTTAGAGAGTCAGCGCAACGAGGGCCTGACCGACGAGGTCTCACTCGACAACATGGAGCAGAGCCTTAAAAATATCCTCGCCGCCAAGGTGAGTGAGCTTAATGCGACCATCGACGGCATTGATCACGACACGTTGGCCACAGTTGTACACGCGCTTAAGAATGCCGGCGTTATTGAGTTCGCCGCCGTGGGCAATACAAACGCGGTCGCGCTCGACGCGACATTTAAGTTTTCGCAGCTGGGCCTGCGCTGCATGACGAGCAACATTAGCGAGACATCAATCGGCTTTGCGCTCACGTTGCGCCCGGGTGACGTCATCGTGCTAATCTCAAACTCCGGCAAATCGCGCCGACTGAATCGCATGGCAAAAGCGGCTCGCGACTGCGGCGCAACCGTAGTCGTCATCAGCAGCGACAGCAAATCCCCACTCGCGCGCCTGGCAGACTACACTTTTAATACCGTCAACCACGAAGCGCTACTGACGACGGGCGACTTTGCCTTCTCCAAGATCAGCGCCACGATGATCATCGAAGTCATCTACAACTTCCTGCTGCCCGAGATTGAAGACGCGCGTGAGCATATCAGCTACTACGAGGAGCTCATCCAGCCGGATAAGGTCGTTGAGTAGGTAAATTGGGGAGCCGATAGACGCCCCTCGCCACGAAACCCGCCCATCTACTACGTTTTAACCGCAACCGCCAACCATACACCCAAAATAGAGAAAACCGCAGGCGTTCTACCTGCGGTTTTCTTTTTGCAATTCTTGGCGTGGTTGCCGATGCCCTACCAAACGTAGTAGATGGACCCGTTTCGTGGCGGCCGGGTTGGACATGCGTGTGGCGGCTCGGCCTAGGCACGCGCCTCCGCAAGCATCTGCTTGGCGTGCGCCAGGCTTGCCTCGGACTGATCGCCGCTCAACATGCGGGCGATCTCGGCGGTACGCGTTTCGCCGGTTACCTCGTCCAAATGCGTCTGGGGAACATCGCCCGGTTCCTTGCTGACGACATAATGCTTGTCAGCCATGACGGCGACCTGCGCCAAGTGGGTTACGACAATCACCTGATGCGTAGCGGCGAGATCTGCCAGCACGCCCGCGAGCGCACGCGCCGTGGAGCCACCGACGCCAGCATCGACCTCGTCGAATACCAGAGTGTCGACGCCGTCCGCATTGCCGAGAACAACCTTGCTTGCCAGCATGACGCGGCTGAGCTCGCCGCCCGACGCAATGCGGCGCAGGGGGCGCGGCGTCAAACCGGCACCGCTGCGGTATAGCAGCTCGTAGCTCGAAGGACCAACCGGCGTCCACTCAGCACGGGGAAGATCACGTGACTCCCAGACGAGCTCGGCGCCGCCCATCTCCAGGCGAGCCATCTGGCGGCCCACCTCGTGGCAGAAGCGCGGGGCCGCCGTATTACGGGCGCGCTTAAGTGCCTTGGCAGCGGCAAACAACTCGTGCTCGGCGCTCCCGAGTGCCTCACGCGCCTTTCTGATCTGTTCATCGCCATCATCGACCAGGGACAGCAGCTCTTGCGAGCGATCGCGCATGGCAAAAACATCGTCCATGGTGGGACCCCACTGACGCAACAGGCCCTTGAGGTCGGAATACCGCTCACGCATGCGAGCGAGCTCGCGCGGGTCAAAGGCGACGCCATCGCGATAGGCACGAAGCTCGTTCGCGCAATCCTCAAGGGAAATACAGGCATCCGAAAGCGCATCGGCAATATCGCCCAGTTTGCGATCGACGGTAGCCATGCGGGAAAGCTCTGCCACGGCGCTGTTCACGGCATCGAGCGCTCCCCCTTCGGCGGCAAGCGATCCATGGGCATCGTTAGCCGTGGCAACCAGTATCTCGGCATGTTCGGAGCGCGGCAGCAGTTCCTCGAGTTCCTCATACTCGCCCGGTTTGGGGTCGACCTCGCCGATGCGCTCGAGCGCAAAGCGCGCTTCCTCGACGCGGCTCCCCTGCGCACGTGAGGCCTCCTCGACGCGACGGACCTCCTTGGCAGCCGCGCGCGAGGCTTTAAAGCAAGCACGGTAGTGCTCGAGCGCCTCGAGTGCAGGGCGCCCTGCCCAGGCATCGACCATCGCAACATGATGCGCCGGATCGAGCAAGCGCTGGTGCTCGTGTTGGCCGCACAGATCCATCATCACGCCAACGCGCTCCGAAAGCTCGCGCACACTGGCGATGCGGCCGTCAATCTTCACGCGGCTGCGGCCCTCGGCAGAAAGACTGCGCTGCACGGTGAAGCCCTCCGTGTCGTGCGGGCCGTCAAACAGGCGCGCCTCGACGCTCGCCAGCGCCTCGCCCTCGCGCACCGTAGACGAATCCGCGCGCTCACCCAAAATAAGCTTGAGGGCCGAGAGCAGCGCGGTCTTGCCGGCGCCGGTCTCGCCGGTCAGGACAGTCAGGCCAGCACTCGGCAGCAGCGTCGCCTCGCGAATGAGCGCAATGTTAGAAACCTGCAGCTCATCGATCATGACGGACTCCGTAGAATACGCGGCTCACCGAGTTATAGAAGCTCTCGGGGCCGTAATCCAGCAGCAACACATCTCCGGGCCCGCGGCGCACCGCCACGCTCTCAACGGTGCCATCGCAAGTAATAAATTGTCCATCGATAGCGATCGCCGGAACGCTCGGACGGTCATCAGACATAAAGATTTCGACGACATCACTCGGCGAAGTCAAGAAGGCACGGGCCTGAATGGTGTGCGGCGCAATAGGTACGCAGACCATACCCGTATAGTCGGGGCTCACGATGGGGCCACCGGCACTGAGCGCGTACCCCGTAGAACCAGTCGCCGTGGACACGACCACGCCGTCGCCACGCAGTCGGTCGATATGGTGGCCCGACACCGTGATGTCGAACTCGACCATATCGGACAGCGGACCGCGGGTAAGCGCCATGTCGTTGAGGGCGAAGGTGCGCACGACATCCTTCGTACCGTCTTCGCGCACGGATACGATATCCGCGGCGATGGTGGCGCGACGGCTCACGTGCAGCTCACCGGACAGGGCGTCGCTCACGACCTGCAGAATGTCGCGCTCCTCGGGGCTCGCAGCAGTTAAAAAGCCCAGGTGACCATAGGAAAGACCGAGGATAGGAATCTCGCGATGGTTGAGGATGCGGGCAGCGCGCAGCAACGTACCGTCGCCGCCGAGCGTAATGACCAGATCGGAGCCGTCAATATCAGGCGTGCTCTGAATCTTCGATCGCTGGTCGGCAGCCCATGCGACCTCATAGCCCTGGCGCGTCAGCCAAAGCTCAAGCATCAGGCCGCTCTCGACCGCCTCTTGCTTGTAGTAATTGGGAACCAGAAAGACCTTCATAGCGTTGCAGCTTTCTCGCTCAAAACCGATACCTGGGATTGCAGCTCGTCTTGCGAGCGGTCGCCGGGTTCAAATCTCGTGCCGTACAGGAAAAACTCAACGTTGCCCTTGGCACCATGAATGGGTGACACGCACACATCGACCGGGAACAGCCCCTTGGCAGCGAAGAGTTCAACCGCCGCCACGAGCGTATCGCGGCGCACAGCGGGATCGGTCACAATGCCGCCCTCACCCACCAACGCCGCCGGAGCCTCAAACTGCGGCTTTACGAGCGTGCAGAATGCACCCGTAGGCGCCAGGCACGCCAGCACCGCATCGATAATATTCGCGATGCTGGTAAACGAGACATCACACACTGCCAGGTCGATGGCGCCGGCATAGCCAAGCTCAGGCAGCTGCGTCACGTTTGTGCGCTCATGCAGCGTCACGCGATCGTCCTGACGCAACGACCAATCGAACTGGGCGCGACCCACGTCCACCGAGACAACGGTCGCAGCTCCGCGCTTGAGCAGGCAATCGGTAAAGCCGCCGGTAGAGCAGCCCACATCCAGACAGGCAAGGCCCGTCGGATTGATACCAAACGCATCAAGCGCGCCTTCGAGCTTAAGACCGCCGCGGCCAACATATGGAATGCGCCCCTTCATGTGCAACGGCAGACCCGGGGTCACCTTAAGGCCCGGCGAAGTCAAGCGCTCGCCGCCACTCGAGACCAAGCCGGCCATAAGAGTGCGAAGGGCATCCGCGCGATCGGCGCAGATGCCCTGTGAAATCAGTTCGTCATCAAGACGCACGCGTTTCATGAATGCCATCAACCATTCGTATCCGGAGATGCGGCCTAGCTATCCTGGGATTCGTTTGCCGCATCCTCATCGTATTCCTGCTCGAGCTTGTCGGCTTCTCGCGGCGTCAGCTCAAACTTGTCGACCATATCGACCGCACGGGAGCCCAGCTCAATCGCTTCGTCAAACAGATCGAGCGAACGCTCCAAGGAGGTATCCTTGGAGCGAACGGTAGCGATGATCTGATCCAGACGGTCCGAGATCTCATCAAAGTTACGGACAGAACCCTCTGGCATGACTACTCCTCGACGGAGTCGACAACAGCCTCGGCGGCGTCCGCATCCTCGGCCAGCACGCCAGCCTCAGCCTGAGCAACCGCAACCTTGGCGGCAGCCTCGGCGGCCTGGGCCTCCTCGCGGGCACGGTCCTCGGCCAGCAGCTCTTGGTACAGGTCCTCGCCCGGCAGCTCCTCGCTGCGAGCGATCTTGCCCAGCACGCCGTTGACGAACGACGCGGACTGATCGGTGCCATAGGCCTTGGCAAGCTCGACGGCCTCGTTGATCACGATGGCGTCCGAGACCTCCTCGTCGGTGAGGAAACGCATCTCGTAAACGGCGATACGCAGCAGGTTGCGGTCGGCGCCGGGCATGCGCATAAGATCCCAGTTCTTGGCAACGGAGCGCAGAGCGCAGTCGATGCGGTCGATATGCTCGTAGGCACCGCGACAAAGCTCCAGCGCATAGGGGTCGAGGGGACCCTTAGAGATCAGGAAATCGCCCTCGAGGACGCGCTCGAGCGGGCTGTCCGTGGCCTCGGCCTGGAACAGCAGCTGCAGCGCCTGACTGCGGGCAAGCGTACGCCCGCGATAAACCTTAAGGCTCAAAGGTTACTCCTTGGGGAAAACGAGGCCGTCGATGCAAACGTCAACGCGCTCGACCTCGACGCCAACCTGGGCATCGATGGCGGCGACCACGGCAGCGCGAACGGCCTCGGCGAGTTTCTTGAACGGATAGCCAAAGAACACCACGACGCGCACGGTGAGTGCGAGCTTGTCGCCGACGACCTCGGCCTCGACCGCCGGCTCAGAAGCCGGGGCCTTGGACGAGAGCATCATGGAGACAAGGTTGGTGGCAAGGTCCTTGACGCCAACGGAGGCGATGCCCTCGACATCGGACACGGCGCGCGAGACGATGGCGGTCAGAACATCGGGCGAAATGCCGATGCCGTCAATCTTGATTTCCTGGGGCATGAGTCCTCCTAGAAGAGTTGGTTGCTAGACGCGGGAGACGAACTTGCCGTCGCGGGTGTCAACCTTGATGACCTCGCCCTCGTTGAGGTACATGGGGACCTGGATGACAGCGCCGGTGTCGATCGTGGCCGGCTTGGTGGAACCCTGGACGGTGTCGCCCTTAAAGCCCGGGTCGGTCTGGACGATGGTGGTCTCGATGAACATCGGCGGGGTCACGCCCATGAGCTCATCGTCGGCGAAGAGCAGCTGGCAGATGTCGTTCTCGCGCAGCCACTTGGAGTTCTCGCCCACCATGTCCTCGGGAACGGGAACCTGCTCATAGGACTCGTTGTCCATGAAGATGTAGTCGGTGCCATCGTTGTAGAGGTACTGGAACTCACGGGTGGTGAGCATGACGCTCTCGAACTTGGTGCCGGCGTTGCAGGTGTTCTCGACGACGCGGCCGCTCTTGATGTCGCGGGTCTTGTAGCGCACAAACGCGCCGCCCTTGCCCGGCTTGACATGCTGGAACTCGACGATGGTGTAGACCTTGTCCTTGATGCGGAGACCGAGGCCGTTCTTGAAGTCGGCGGTGGAAATGGTAGGCATAGCGACCTTTCTTGTTATGGGCAGAACGCACAAGCGTCCAAATTACATACGACAGAAATTATACACTTGCAGACGGCGCCTGCGGCGAGCGCATAAAAAGAGAACGCGGGGCGTCCGAATCAATCCGGACGCCCCGCCCCAAACTATCTACTGAAGTAAACTAGCAGTCGATAACGTGCAGGTCGTGCGGGGTCTTGGTGAAGGGCTCATAGCCGTTCTCGGTGACCACGCCGTAGTCCTCCAGGCGCACGCCGCCCACGCCGGGCAGGTAGACGCCGGGCTCCATGGTGATAACCGAGCCGACCTCGATGATATTCTTGCTGCGGTTAAAGTTGGGCAGCTCATGGATGTCGATGCCCACGCCGTGACCCAAGCCATGGTTATAGTAATCGCCATAGCCGGCATCGCCGATGATCTTCTTGGAGAGCTTGAAGATGTCGTTGCCCTCAACGCCCGGATGGATGGCGGCGACGCACTCCTCGTGCGTACGGCGCACGAGTGCGTACAGGTCGAGCTGCTCCTGGGTGGGCTCGCCCATCACGACAGTGCGCGTCATGTCGGAGCGGTAATCGCAATAGCCCGCGCCGTAATCCATAAGAACGAAATCGCCCTTCTCGATCACGCGGTCGCTCGGCACGGCATGCGGGTTGGCGGTGTTGGGGCCGCTCGCGACGATGGAACCGAAGGCCAGGCTGTCGGCACCGTTGGCGAACATAAAGTTCTCGAGCTCGTTGCGTACCTGCTTCTCGGTCATACCGGGCTTAATAAAGCCGAGCATGTGCTGGAAGGCGGCATCGGTGATCAACTGCGCATGGCGCATGAGCTCAATCTCCTCGGCGTCCTTGATGGCGCGCATCTTGCGGATATCGTCGTGCATCAGCGGCAGCATACAGGCGACGGAACGGTCCTCCAGGCCGCGCTGAATACCCTGGTAGAAATTAATCTGCATATCGTCCTCGACAGCGCAGACGCGGCATTTGTTGGCCGCGATCTTGCCGGCGACCCAACCGGGGATGGTGCCCTCATCCATGTCGTAGACCCAGGGGCTGCCGGCTGGCGTGTTCTCCTCAAAGCTGTTGAGGTAGCGCGAGTCGGTGTGGAACAGGCACTGGTCGGCCGTAATAAACGCAGCGTGCGGGAACTCGAAGGTGTAGTCGAAGACGCCCTTCACGCCCGTAAGCCAACGAAGGTTGGCCTCGTCGCGCACCACGATGGCGTCGTAGCCACGCTCGACCATCAGGGCACGGACACGCTCGATACGACCGGCAGGACCGGCAGCAAACTCAGACATGCAGATTCCTTTCTTGTTGTCTCAATATAGACGGGACGGGTCTCAACCGAACGACGGAATCGCATGCGATCCGCAACCGATTGAAAACCCGCCCCTCAACATGATACGAAAGACGATGGAAGTCAATAAATCTTAGAGAAGTTCTTTACGAGAAGCCAAGTAGGCGTGAGCATGGCGCTCAAGAACCTCGTCCTCGACGCTCGTTAGGCGAATGGCGCCGAGCGCCGCGGGCAGCGGCAGCATGCTGCGGTTCGAGCGGACAAACTGCTGTCTGCGGAACTCCTCGATATATGCGGCAGGCTCCAAGTCGAAGGCAAGCTCCTCGATGCCAAAGTCCTCCAGGCAGTCATCGAGATCAAACACATAGTCGATATCGAAGTCGCAGGCATCGTGTGCTAGGCGCGCCTCAAAGCGCATGCCCTCGGACAACAGCTGGTAGGCAGGGACCTGCGAAGCGGCATCGCCCAAGCAAGCGCGCAGGGTGCGCTCCCCCGTCTTGCCAAAATCGAGCGCATGGCGAGCGCTCGGGTTCGTGGCCGTCAGCACGTCCTTGCGGGCAGTCTGAGACCATTGAACGGCATTGACGAGTGCGACCTCCTCGCCCGCGAGAATCTCGGGGACGGTCTCAGTAAACTGATTCCAGCGGGACTTGCTGCTCGAAAGCATGGTGCCAACAAGTACCGCATAGCCGAACTTGAGGTCCTCGGGTTCCGCCTCGCGAACAAGGTCGAGATCACACACAACCAAGCCCGGTTCGGGACGGAACGCGATAGCGGGAAGCGCATTGGCCAACGAGGCGACGAGCGGCTTCATGGTCGTCGCGACCGTGAGCATGGCGTCGAAGGTCGTCGGCAGCAGCGCGCACTCGGTTCGGCCACACCACTGGTTGGCGCACCAGCCAACAACCGAACAGGTTGCGGCATCGCCAACAGCGACAACCAGATCGTCGCAGGTGATGCGGTTGGCAGACAGGGCGCCAAAGATAGCATCGGCGTCGGCCAGCGTGGCACCAGCAGGCGAAACCTCGAGGACGAGCAGCGACACGGCAAAACCGGCGTCGACCAGCGTATGCTCGACGACCTCACCAAAACGCTCGGATGTGGCGTCGTTCCAAACCACCATCGCGCGCTTAGGCTTGCCCACGGCCGAGGCAAACATGCGCGGCAGCTCATCGAACGCGCCCAATCCGACGCGGACATCGACACTGCGGTTTTGGAAATTGATCAGTTGACGGCGAATCATAGCAGTCCACGCTCCAAAAGCATCTCGGCACAAAGGTAGGAAACGTCCTCGAAGGACTTGTTGCGAATATCAAGGGTAATATCGGCGGCCTGGCGATACAGCGGACGACGATGCTCAAACAGGCGCGCGGCATGCTCGGGCGAACGGAAATCGGGGCGCGTGTCGGACCGACGAATCTGGCGAATCGAATCCTCGAAGTCGCCCTCGAGGTACACGCACGTACCCATTTCGTGCATCAGCTCAATATTCACCGGCGTCTCGACGATACCGCCCCCGCACGAAACCAACAGGCTGCGCTCGCTTTGGAGCGAACGGAGCGCCGAGGTCTCGAGCTCGCGAAAACGATCCTCGCCCTCGGTCTCAAAAATCTCGGTTACCGACTTGCCGCAACGGCGCACGACCAGGCGGTCGGTATCGATAAAACGCCGCTTGAACATAGTGCCGACGTTGCGCGCAAGCGTCGATTTGCCCGCGCCCAAAAAGCCGATAAAGAAGATATGGTCGCAGCCGTGTTTGATGTGCTGAGACATGGCGAAACCTATTCCTCGCAGGGAAGGTCGCGCAGGGCCCGGCGCTCAAAGATACGGAAGATCTGCGTGTACCACAGGTCCTGGGTTGCCTGCGGCTTAACCAGGATAGTATCGACGCCGGCAAAATTGCCGCTCCACACGTCCGTGTAGAGCTGATCACCGATCAGCACCGCCTCGTCGGCCGTGGCGCCGAGGCGCTTAAGACCCGCCTTGAGGGCAAACGGCGCCGGCTTCATGGCGTGGCTGATGGCCTCGAGTCCCAGCTCGCGTGCAGAGCTCATGACCTGGTCGCGATGCCAGTTGTTGGACACCATGCACAGCTTAAAGCCTTTGGCGCGGGCGGCATCGAGCCAAGCGGAAACCGCGGCGGGAACCTGCTCGGTGTCGCGCGGCACCAGGGTGTTATCGCGATCGAGCAGAATGGCGCGTTTGTCGTCGGCCCACAGGGCATCAAGGTCGATGCGATCGACCGAGGCAACGTATCGTTTGGGGCTAAAAATCCTCATGCTAATTCCAAGACTGTTGATGCTCTTCGTAGGTTTGCGAGAAGTACTCCTCGTCCTGCGTAATGTAGAAATACAGGTCATCGGAGTCGGTCGGCTCAAGCGTGGCCTTGAGTGCCTCGAGCGACGGAGAGCAGATGGGCGTGGGCGGCAGGCCCTCATGCTTATAGGTGTTATACGGACTATCGCTCTGCAGGTCGTCGGCGGTAACCTCGCCACCGGTGACATACATCATAGTCGCATCGCTATTGAGATAGCGCAGGCCATCGAGCTTGCCGGCAAGGCGGTTGTAGAAAACCGAGGCCACATGCGCACGTTGATCGGCGTTGAGGCCCTCGCGCTCAACGATAGAGGCCAAGTTGACGATGTCGTAGTCGGACATCTCCACACCGTAGCGTTCCTTGATCTTGGCTTCGCAGCTCGCAAAGTCAAGCGACTTGTACTCGGTCTTAAACTGATCGAGCATAGCGCGAATCACGCCATCGGCCGTCGGCGAATCACCCAACGAATAGGTCTTGGGGAACAAGAAACCCTCAAGCGAGTCGTTGGCGGCGCCCTTAAGGAAGCTATAGTCGTCCACGTAGTTGGAGGCCTTAGCCTGGTTGAGGAAGTCTTCCTTAGAGATGCCATCGTAGGCCTGGGCCACACGGTCGGCGACTTGATCGACCGTCAGGCCCTCAGGGATAGTTAGCGCATTGGAGCCCGCGTTGGGACCTTCCATGAGCTGCTGAACAACCTTGGTCGCGTCCATGAGTGTGGTGAACAAATAGGTACCAGGCTTGAGCGACATATCGGCGTTGAGCTTTTTCACCGCCGCATAGTAATCCTTGGGATTCTCGACGATATGGTTCTCGGAGAGAATCGAGGCGATCGTATCGCCCGAAGCACCGTCGGGAATGGTTACCGTAACCTGCTGACCAGCCGTGACCTTCGTATCCTCACCGGCAAAGAAGCCCTTGACGGCCGGCACGACAAAGAAAACGATCGCGACAAGCGCAAGCACCGCCACCACAACGCCGATGATCATGGGAACCGGAGAGCTCTTCTTTTGAGCACCGCGACGAGTATGCGTGTTGTAGCTCGAGCGGGTCGCCGGAGCAACGCCATGCGAACCGCGGGCGTGATGAGAATGCGATTGGGGGGCCTGCGTTCGCTGGGTAGGTGCCTGCTGCTTAAAGCGGGTACCGCCTGCAGGCTGGGCCGTACGAGCAGTGGGCTGCTGAGCCGCGTGAGAAGCCGGATGCTGAACCGAACGAGCAGAAGGCTGCTGACCCGTCCGTTGAACAGGTTGGGCCGAACGAGAGAAGGACTGCACCGGGCGCGCGGCAGGCTGAGCTGCGCGCTGCGTCGGCTGTGCCGGACGCTGGCCAGGCTGGGCAGGGCGCGACGCCGGCTGACGTGTACGATTCGGCTGGCGCGGATCGGAAGCACTAGGCATGCGAAACCTCCTCGTTTTTACGATCGAGCCACGTCTGCAAAAAAAGGCTGGCGGCAATCATGTCGATCTTGCCCCTCATCTGCTTTTCGTTGAGGCCCTGCTCGCGCAGGATACGCTTGGCCTCTTGCGAGGACAGACGCTCGTCCTCAAACTCCAGCGGAAGATCGAGCTCGTCGGCAATCTTTTGCGCCACGGCGGCAACGCGCTCGGCTTGGGGGCCGGGCTCACCGGCCATGGTCAGGGGACGTCCGCTTACCAGGATGTCGGGCTCATAGTCTTCGACCAGGTAGCGGAACGTCTTGGCCATACCGGTGACCTCGGCGGCCGGGAGCACCTTGACGGGCATCGCCATCTTGCCATCACGGCTCGAGACGGCGATGCCAATCCTGGTCTCCCCTATGTCCAGCGCAAGCGCGACCACAGTGACTTCTTAGATTCTTAGGCGCCGAGCGCGGTCTTGGCGGCCGCGAGGGCATCGGCGATGCCGGCAGCATTCTTGCCACCGGCCTGGGCCATGTTGGGACGGCCACCACCGCGACCGTCGACCAGACCCGCGATCTGCTTGATCACATTACCGGCGTGGAACCCGGCCTTCACGGCGTCATCGGAGCCGGCAGCGAGCAGGGCCGGAGTGCCCTTCTCAGTCACGCTGGCGACGACACAAGCGACAGGGCCGGCGACCTTCTGGTGCACGGTATCCCATACGTTGCGCAGGTCGGCAGCCTCAAGGCCCTGGAGCTCAGCAACGACGAGCTTGTAGCCACCGAGCTCGACAGCACCCTCGATGGCGCTGGAAATGGCGTCGGAGGAACCACCGGTCAGAGCCTTTTTGAGCTTGTTGGACGTCTCGCGCAGCTCGACCTGCAGGTTCTCCACACGGGCGGGAACCTCGTCGACGCGGCACTTGAGCGCAGCAGCGGCGGCGTCAACGAGTGCCAGGCGGTCGGCCATATAGTCGAGAGCACCCTTAGAGGTCACGGCCTCGATACGGCGGACGTTCGAGCCCGTAGAGGACTCGGAAATAATCTTGAACAGGCCGATCTCGGCGGTGTTGGCAGCGTGCGTGCCACCGCAGAGCTCGCGAGAGAACGGCTGGTCCTCGGCGCCCACGGAGACGACGCGGACGACATCGCCGTACTTCTCTCCAAACAGAGCAACAGCGCCGGCAGCCTTAGCCTCGTCGATGCCCATAACACGGGTCACGACCGGCTTGGAGGCGAAGATCTGCTGGTTGACCAAGTCCTCGACAGCCTTGAGCTGCTCGGAGGAAAGGGCCTCGAAGTGCGTAAAGTCAAAGCGCAGGTGCTCGGGCGTCACCAGCGAGCCGGCCTGGGAGACGTGCTCGCCCAGGACCTGCTTAAGGGCAGCGTCGAGCAGGTGCGTGGCGGTGTGGTTGCGGCGCAGGAAGCCACGGCGCTCGGCGTCGAGAGCGGCGGTAACATCGGCACCGACAGTCAGCGTGCCATCGGCAACGTGCGCGACGTGGGCATACAGGCCGTTGTGGTTCTTGGTGTCGGCAACGGTCAGAACAACGCCCTCGGCGGAAAGCTTGCCGGCATCGCCCTGCTGACCACCCATCTCGGCATAGAACGGGGTGCGGTCGAGCACGACCTCGACATCCTCGCCCGCGGCTGCGGACTCGACGGACTCGCCGTTGCGCACGATGGCGACAACCTTGGCGCCCTCGATCACATCGTTGTCATAGCCGTCGAATTCGGTCGCGGCGACCTTGTCGGAAAGCTCGACCCACACGTCGTTGAAGCTGCCCCAGGCATCGCCCTTGACGTTGGCACGAGCGCGGGCCTTCTGGTCCTCCATGCAGGCGGTAAAGCCGTCCATGTCGACATCGTGGCCAGCGGTGCCCGCGATCTCGACGGTCAGGTCGATGGGGAAACCAAAGGTGTCGTGCAGCTTAAAGGCAACATCGCCCGGAAGCACAGCACCCTCGGCAAGCGCTGCCAGGGCCTCATCCAGGTAGACGCGGCCGTTGTCGAGCGTCGTGGAGAAGCGCTCCTCCTCGGAGGCGACAATACCCTTAACGAGCGCGACGTTCTTGAGCAGCTCGGGATAGGCCTCGCCCATCTGAGCGTTAACCTCGTCGATGAACTTGGTCAGGAAGGCGCCCTCGATGCCCAGCAGGCGGCCGTGGAACACGGCGCGGCGGAGCAGGCGGCGCAGGACGTACTCGCGGCCCTCGTTACCGGGCAGGATGCCGTCCGAGATCATAAAGTCGACGGCACGGGAGTGGTCGGCGATGATGCGCAGGGAGCGGCTGGCGCCGGAGTAATCGTCGGCGTCATAGGTCTTGCCGCTGATCTCCTCACCGAGCTTGATGAGGTGCTGCATCAGATCGCCGTCGTAGTTAGCGGTCTTGTGCTGCATGATGGCGGCCATGCGCTCAAGGCCCATGCCCGTATCGAGGTTACGGTGCGGCAGCTCCGGCATGGAGCCGTCCTCCTGGCGGTCGTACTGGGTAAAGACGAGGTTCCAGAACTCCAGGAAGCGGTCGCAGTCGCAGCCAGGCTTGCAGTCGGGGCTGCCGCAGCCGACCTCCTCGCCCATGTCAAAGTAAATCTCGGAGCACGGGCCGCAGGGGCCAGTGGGGCCAGCGGCCCAGAAGTTGTCGTCCTCGCCCAGGCGGGAGATGTGGTCCTCAGCAACACCCAAAGAACGCCACACGTCGTGGGTCTCGTCGTCCTCGGTAAAGACGGTGAAGTACAGGCGGTCGAGCGGCAGCTTGAACTCCTTGGTGATGAGCTCAAAGGCCCAGGCGCAAGCCTGCTGCTTGGAGACGCCGCCAAAGGAGAAGTCGCCGAGCATCTCAAAGAAGGACAGGTGACGGCCGTCCTCGCCGATGCAATCGATGTCGTTGGTGCGGACGCACTTCTGGCAGGAGATAGCGCCGATCTCCTTCATGGTCTTCTTGCCCTGGTAGTACTCCTTAAACTGGTTCATGCCGGCGTTGGCAAGCAGCAGCGAAGGATCGTCAGGGACGAGGGACGAAGAAGGATAGAGCTTAAGACCGCGCTCCTCAAAGAAGTTGAGGAACTTGGAGCGAATCTCGGCCGTAGTCATTGACGGGTAGTCAGCACTCATAGAGGGAATCTCCTCGGTTTCACATCGAAACAGTTCAAACGTAACGATATTACCATCCCGCCGCGCAAGTGCAAAAAAGAGGGCCGGCACAATGCCGGCCCTTCAGCGAAATTGCATGTTAGCGCGTATGAATATTAATCCGAATTACCCCGCTAGTTGTCATCATCGTCCATGGAGCCGTCGATGCCGGTTTTGGTGTCGTCCGTGTTGGAATCGTCATCCTTGGCAAAGGGGTTCTTGAAGAAGCCCGTGGAATCGGGTTGCAAACCCGAGAGCTTGATCCAGGGATTGTCGAACTCGGGCTTAGGCATCGCCTGGGCCTCGGGCGCAGTCTCGTTACCGATGAGCTCGGACTCATAGATGAAGGTGTCGTCACCGAGCGCGTCGTAAGCGGCGACCGGGTTGCCATCGGCATCGCGGTACGGCGTGCCCTTAAACACGGCGCCGTCATAGGCCACAAGCTGACGGCCGGTCTCATTCTCGAAGTAGTACACGAAGATGCCCTTGAGGGCCGCACAAAGCGGGATGGCAATAATCATGCCGATGGGGCCCATGAGTGCCGAGCCAATAACGAGCGCCGTGAGGCTCATGATGGGATGCACCTGCACCGAGCTCTGCATGACCTTAGGAGAAATCACGTTGTCGGTGACGTTTTGCGCGACCATCGTCACGATGAGCGTCCATAACGCCAACATGGGGCTGAACATGAAACCGAGCACCGTGGCGATTGCTGCGCTCACCCAAGGACCGACGACCGGAACCAAATGCATGATGCCGGTAAAGATAGCCATGAGCGCCGCATACGGATGACCGATGATCATAAAACCGATAAAGGCGAGGAAACCACCGCAGATGGACGTCACGACCATACCGCGCATGTAGCCGCCGACAGAGCGAGAAAGGATGGCGACCATAAAGCGGTACGAGGTCTCCTTCTCCTGACCGATGATGGTGCAAATCTCGTGATGCATGCGAGGGTAGTCGCAGGCCATCCAGTAGGCAAGCACCAGACCAAGGAAGATCACGAACAACTGCGAAGCCGTATTGGTGATGAGCGGGAACACACCGCGGCCAAGCTCGGCAGCGATCTGAGACACATACTTCGATGCCACGGCAACCAGCGACGAAAGATTATCGTCCAAATACTCCTTGAGCGGCGTGTTGTTGAGCGTCTTGGCATGCGAGATCATCTCGTTGAGATCGCCACCCGCAACACGAAGCTGCTCGGGCAGGCGGCTCAGGACTTCCATGATCTGACCAAAGAGAATCGGCGACAAGATGCAAACGACACCGACGAGCACGGCAACAACAACAATAAGCGCGATAAGCGAACCGATGCCGCGATTCACGCCATGGTGCTCGAGCCAGTTGGTGATCGGGGACATCACAAAAGCAATGATGGAGCCGACGGCAAGAAACTCAATAACCGGTGCCAGGATGCCCATAAGGTTAAAGATGACAGCAGCAATAACAATGCAGCCGACAACAGCCCAAATGCGCAGCGTCAGAATGCGGGTGTCGCGCAGCACGCGATCGGTTTGTTGGGGGTGCTCACTCATGAACGAATCATCACTCCGTCGGGGTCGATCTTGTCCTGAATCTTCTTAAGCGTGCGGCGCAGCAGACGCGAAACCTGTACCTGAGAAATACCCAGCTTCTTGGCGATCTCGATCTGGGTCATGCCCTTCACAAAGCGCAGCTCAATCACCTCGCGCTCGCGCGGCGAGAAATCACGGATGGCTTCCTCGATCACTAGGCGGTCATCGGTAAAGTCGAGCTCGTTGTCTTCGTCGGCGTAACGGTCGAGAATCGAGGGGGCATCGTCCGAATCGGACGCACCAGGAGCCTCGATGGGCACCGAGGTATAGGCCGAAGACGATTCCATGGCCTCCAGCACCTCATCGACCGTCACGTCCAAGTACTCAGCGATTTCCTCAACCTTAGGCGAGCGCTGTAGCTCGTTGGTGAGCTTATCGGTAGCCTGGTTGACCTTGGCCGAGAGCTCCTGCAAGCGACGGGGCACGCGCACGCTCCAGCCCTTGTCGCGAAAATGGCGTTTGATCTCGCCCAGGATAGTGGGTGTCGCAAACGTCGTGAACTCGAGTCCGCGCTCGGGATCAAAACGGTCGATAGCCTTGAGCAAGCCCAGATAGCCGACCTGCATGAGGTCGTCGAGCGGCTCGCCGCGATTCTTAAATTTGTTGGCAAGAAACCTTACCAGGTTCATATGGGACATGACGAGCTGCTCACGGGCGTCCGGATCACCGGTCTCCTTGTAACGACGAAACAGCTCGCGAGTTTTCTCCTTGTCCCAAGCGGTCTTTCCGCTCCGGGAACGTTCGGTCATATTAGATATCCGCCTTGAGGTCGAGGGAAAGCGTCAGGGGCGCCGTAGTCTTTTCGTAGGAGTCGCACACGCTCGCGAGGATGAGCTCGGCATACACCGCAGCCTGGTCGTCTTCATCGACCGTAGCCTGGTCGCCAAAGGTAATAGTCATGCCAACGTGGGTCTCATCGACATCGAATTTGATGGTGATGTCATCGCAGTCGACCGCGGTGCAACCAAAGATGAAAGCCTCCTCAGCAGCCATGCGGATGTCCTCGATGCGATCGACAGACATAGAGCACAGGGCACCAACGTTGGCTGCCGTCATGCGCACAAGGCGAGCGAGACGCGGGTCACCGGCAACGGTCAGCGTGATAGGGCAGGTTGCTTCGCTACTCATCGCAGGACTCCTCAGAGGTCTCGGCGGGCGTATAGGTGTAATACTGAGCCGGCTTGGATACAGACTTCTGACCATCATCGTCGCCCGCGGCGGCCTCGTCCTCGCCAATTAGGACGCGCTCGGTAGGCTGCTCGGCCTCCGCAGCGGCAGCGGCGAGCTTGCGATCGGCGTCGGCTGCAGGAGCCTTCACCTTATTGAAGAGCTTCTGCACAGCACCGGCGGCAGAGTCGGTCACGCTCGACACAGCATTGCTGGCCTCGGCCATGCTGCCCGTAACCTCGGAAATGTCGCGAACCACGGCTTCGACCTCTACGAGATTGGAGGTAAGGGCATCAACTGCCGTCTTGCTCGACTTAAGCAGCGGCTCCATCTGGGCAAGCGCCGGCGTAAGCTCATCGACAGCGCCATCGAGCTTTGCCACCACAGGCTGAGCCTCGGCGATGGTGTTGTTGAGGTCGTTCACGGTCTTATCGAGCGAGTCGACAACATTGCGGGTCTTGCGCAGGGTAAGCGCGAGCTCAGCGATGGCCCACACGCCGGCAACGGCGAGCAGCAGCAGGGCGATTTGAATGGGACTCATACAAGCCTCCCGGAAAAATCGAAATACAGACGCTTTTCATGGTACCCCAAAGGGGACCGAACATGCCAAGAGCAGCAACGTGGGACAAAATTATCAGCAGCTACCTCGGTGCATTCCCGCTGCGGTCTCGTTCGCTTTGCTCTACGCGCCACTCTTCCCAGCCGCGCCCGGCAGGCTGCCAAAATGCACCGCGTTCCAAGCCTTCGGGCAAATAGCGCTGATCGACCCAGCCTTCGGGATAATCATGTGGATACTTATACACACCGTATTCATCGCTGCCCGGGCGATGGCGATCGCACAGATAACTCGGCACCTCGCGAAGCCCACTAGAATGGATATCGGCCAGCGCCGCATCGATCGAAGCCTCACACGCGTTGGATTTAGGCGCCAAGCACACATAGAGTGCAGCCTGAGCCAGGTTAATGCGGCACTCGGGATAGCCAATGACCTCGGCAGACTTAAACGCGGCATGCGCCACCAAAAGCGCCTGCGGGTCGGCGTTGCCAACATCCTCAGAAGCGTGAATCATAATGCGGCGAGCGATAAACTTAGGATCCTCCCCAGCATCGATCATGCGCGCGAGCCAATAGATCGTGGCATCGGGGTCACTACCGCGCATGGACTTGATGAACGCACTGATGATGTCGTAGTGCATGTCGCCGTTTTTGTCATACGTAAAGCCGCGACGCGGGTTGGCAATCTTCACGTCATCCACGGTGATGGGATAGCGCTCCCCCGCCGCAGGCGCTGGCGTTCCCTCGGTATCGGGACGCGTGACGGCAATCTCGCTCGCAAGCTCGAGCGTCGTGAGCGCCGAGCGAGCGTCACCCGCTGCCAGCGTGCAAATGGTCTTGACCGTATCCTCATCGGCCGAGAACTTTCCGTTCAAGCCCTGTGGTGCCTCGAGCGCACGCTCAATAAGCGTGGCGATATCCTCATCCTTCAGATGTTCAAGCTCCACCACGCGCCCGCGCGACAACAGTGCCGAGTTGACCTCAAAGTACGGGTTCTCTGTCGTGGCGCCAATCATAATGACGGTACGGTTCTCAACTGCATGCAGCAGGGCATCCTGCTGCGACTTAGAGAAGCGGTGAATCTCATCGATGAATAGAATGGTGCGGCGGTCGTACGTATTCAGGCGCGTCTTGGCCTCATCAATCACACGACGCAGGTCCTTCACGGTACCCGTGACGGCGCTGACCTCAACAAACTCGCTCTTGGTATGGTTGGCGATAATGTGGGCCAGCGTCGTCTTGCCCGTACCGGCAGGCCCGTACAGAATCACGCTCGAAAGCACGTCGTGCTCGATCGCGGCACGCAGCCATGAACCCTTACCGACGGCCTTTTGCTGGCCCACGTACTCGTCGAGCGAATTGGGGCGCATGCGCACCGCAAGCGGCGCATTCTGAAAGGAACGCTCGCGCGTCGAAGCAGAAAAAAGGTCGTCCATAGCCATCCCGTGTATCAATCAAAAACGTTTTCCACTAACAGTATACCGAATTAATACGAACTACCGTTCGTTAATATAGGTACGGTGCGGAAACTCCAGACCAGGGAACAGCTTGCTCGTCAGCTCGCAGAAATAACCGTCCGTCATGCTCGCGATATAATCCACCACGGCTTGATCCTTGTCGTCCTGCCAGGCATAGGTGCGATCATAGTAGGAAAGCTGCTGCTCAATGCGCGAAATATGGTGCTTAAAGATGTAAGAGGACTCGTCGCCACTGTTTAGATCCCGCAGGCAACGGTCGTAGAGCTTTACGAACGCCTCGCGCAGCTCCGCCTCGGAATCGCCTTCGATACCGCCCTTGCTATAGATCTTCTCGTAGTTCTCGCGCTTGGCTCGGCGAATTTCCTCAAACAGGTCCTCGCTCATCTCGATGCGCGGCTTACCATAGCTGTGCTCAACGATATCGATGGAGGCATGCGTGAGGATCCAACTGTTGTAGGCACCGCCCCGGCCATCATCAAAAGCGTCGGGCGAAAGCAGGCCCGCCGCGATCGCATCCTGACGGTCACGACCGACGTAGGCAAGAATATCCGAGATGCGAACGACGCAGCCCTCGAGCGTCATGGGACGCAGATGCTCAATTGCGCTATAGCCCGTGGCAATGCAATCCTCAACCGTCTGGTCAAACTGGTCAAAGGAGCCCATGTCCGAGAGCTCAAACACACGCTGCTCGTACTCGCCGTTATGGCATAGCACGCCGTCGAGCGTCTGGAGCGACACGTTGCGGCCATACAACGCGTCGAGCACGCGAACCGACTGCACGTTATGGAAAAAATAACGCCCCGTACGCTCATGATAGATATCGTTGAGGAAGCGCTCGCCGGCATGGCCGAAAGGCGTGTGTCCCAAGTCGTGACCCAGGCCAATCGCCTCGATCAGATCGCAATTGAGCCCCAGGGCGCGACCGATATCGCGCGCAATGCGGGAGACAAGCTGTACGTGCAAACCGCGACGTGAAAGATCATCATTGCTACGGAAGCTAAAGACCTGCGTTTTGCCTGCATAACGGGTGTACGCCGGAAGATGAAGTATCTTTTCGGTATCGCGCATAAACGCCGGACGCATAAGCGTGCCTTTGTCGGCGGCGCGATCAATACGACGAATGACCTGATCATCGTTGCAACGATACGGGTTGACATAGCCCGAAGCACGATCGGCGGCAATGCGCTCGACAAGCTCGGGCGACAACGCCGAGGGAATACGGTCCATGCGCGCCTTAATGACGGCCGTTTCTTGATTAGATTCCATGGCATGCTCCTTAAAAAGGATGCGCAATCGGTTACAAAGTGCAGCCCACGACCTCGATTATGGCAAAAATCGGCACCAAAAACGGGAGCAATGGCAGGGAGCGTGATTTTGTGAAGAGGCAGGAGAGGGCCAGGACCAGGAGCGAAACGGCAAATGCCACGATGCCGCCCATAGGGTCGAGCGTGCAAAGCGCGAAGAGTGCTTTGGCGTCCCCCATGCCAATCCCCGGGGCTTGACGAAGGCGCCGCCAGAGCGACTCAGTAAGCACAAGGGCAAGGTAGACGATGACCGCAAGACCGGCATGATCAAGTGCAGTGTTAACGCCCCTGTCGAGCCAAACGCCCGCCAACGCCGTCACGGCACATGCGCCGGCAAGCCCATTGGGAAACCGTCGCTCTCGGGCATCAATTGCCACGCCGGCAAAGATGCAAATCCAAAACGGGATATAGACCATCGGACTCCTCCTCGAGCTGCATCGCAAAAGCAAAAACCACCACAAAGGTGCCTGTCCCCTTTGCGGTGGTTTTGGTGGTGGTTATTTGGCGCCTTGCATGACCTCGTCAAGGGTAACGTTGACGGCGTGCTGCGTCGGCACCCAGTCGACCTTCAGGAACAGCGCGGCCACCGTGATGGGGATATAGCTGAACATAAAGATCGGGAAGGTAAACAGGTTAGTCACCAGACGCCACTTTTGCGCGCAGTGAATGTGCTTGTACTCAAAGATAGTCGTGAGCAGCGCCAGGATAAAGAAGGTCTGATACATCATGGCGAAGGTCATAATGAGCGAAGCGGCGCACGCCTGCATCTCGACTTCGGTAGCCAAGAAACCATGCGAAAGGCCACCCACAATCAAGAACGTCGCATTAGCGAGCATCGAGATGAGCGACAGCAGCATACCCGGGGCGATCGTCATGAACATGTCGTAGGCGGCAAAGCGATGGTAGCGGAAGATCGACTTGACCAGGTGCTTACCGTAAGTAAAGAACACCTGGTAGAAGCCCTTGGTCCAACGCATGCGCTGTTTCCAGGACGCCTTAAACGTCACGGGTTGTTCGTCAAAGAACTCCGCCGGCGCATAGCCAATGCGAATGCCGTGAATGGCGCAGAACGTGGTGAACTGAATGTCCTCGGTCAGCGTGTGGAACTGCCAACCGTGCATGCCCTCGATAACGCTGGCGGAGATGAGGTAGCCCGAACCCGAAACAGCGCAGGACGTCTTGCAGATATTACGCGCGTTGTTGAGGAAGCGCGCCTCGCGTAGATACCACGTGGCATTAGCAGCCGAGATCCACGAGCTGCCGAAGTTCTTGGAGTTACGATAGCTCGTGACCACATGGAAGCCCTGGTCAAAGGCATCATTCATCTTGGAAACGTAATCGCGGGAGATAACGTTATCGGCATCGAAGATAAAGTAGCCCTCAAACGTGTCGGGATACTCGTTAAGGATGCGATCAAAACCAAAGTCCATGACCCAGCTCTTGCCCTTGCGGGCCAGGTCATTGCGCTCGTAAACAATGGCACCGGCCTCGCGCGCGAGCTGCGCCGTGTTGTCGGTGCAGGCATCGGCGACCACGAAAACCTCGATGAGCTCGGACGGATAATCCTGGTCCTTGATGGAGCGAACGAGGTTGGCGATCACGGCCTCCTCATTATGCGCCGCGATAAAAAAGGCATAGCGATGGAGTTTTTTGGCCTTGGGAGGCGCGACCTCGCCACGAAGAGCGCCAATGACAAAGAAGACCACCTGGTACAGAAAGCAGACCGTGAGCAGCGTGACGACAATCTGGTTGAAGATCACGATGGGTGTGTTGGTTTGTAAAAAGGCGAGCATGCAGGCTCCCAGCAACGCGTAACGTAAACAATCATATATCTTACCGCAGGCTTACCGAGTTCAAGAAACCACCTAATACTGGCTAGGCTTCGAGAAGACCGAGCTGCGGAACGATTTCATCTCCAACGGCCGTGCGACCGAGCGAGCGCGGAGCCAGATCGTCGAGAACAGCAGCGAGATCCCACGGCAACTCGTCGCGACACTCAATGCGCTCCCCCGTCACGGGATGGTCGAACGCCACGCGCCAGGAATGAAGGAACTGCCTGGTCAGGCCCTGGTCGGCGCGCGCATCGCACTTGCCGTAGAGTGGATCGCCCACGCAGGCGTGGTTGATATGACGCATATGCACGCGAATCTGGTGCGTGCGACCGGTAAACAGATGGCACTCAACGAGCGTATAACCATCGTCAAAGCGCGTGGAATCAAAGCGCTCGAGGACTTTAAAGGTCGTAATGGCCTGACGGGCAAAGGGGTCGTCCGAAACCGCCATCTTGACGCGGTCGCGCGTAGAACGGGCGATACCGGTATTGATGGTGCCCTCGTCCATGGCGATGTGCCCGTGGACAAGCGTAATATAGCGGCGGTCGAGCGTACGCGTGCGAATGAGATTTTGAAGCGCGCGCTGGGTGTCGTCGTCTTTTGCCGCGAGCATAAGGCCCGAGGTATCGCGATCCAGGCGATGCACGATGCCGGGGCGGTCCTCACCCTGCACGGTACCAAGATGATCGATACCGCAGTGGTAGACCAAGGCGTTCGCAAGCGTGCCGCTCTCGTGGCCGTGGGCGGGATGGCACACCAGCCCGCGCTGCTTGGAGAGCACAATGAGATAGTCGTCCTCATAGCGAATATCGAGCGGGATGGCCTCGGGAATCACGTCGGTCGGGTCGTGCGGCTCGGGCAAGTCGACCGAGATGCGATCGCCGGCGCGTACGGCGTACTTTTTAGAGAGACAAGTCTCACCGTTGACGGCAACGGCGCCTCCCTCGATCAGATGCGCGCAGGCAGAGCGCGTGGGACAGCCATCGTTGGCGCCCAAATAGGCGTCAAGACGCAGACCAGCGGAATCGTCGGCAACAAGAATATGGATGTCGGCCATTAACGCTCATTCCTTTCGCGAATCTTGCGGGCACGCTCCCCACGCTGCTTGGCTTTGCGCTTGGCGCGGGCCTCGTCACGGGCGTTAAGCTCGGCGGTCGCATCGACCTCACGGGCCGCAGGGCTCAAGAACATGTAGCCGATGAGGGCAAGCACGACGCCTACGGTGATGCCGATATCGGCCACGTTAAAGACAGGAAAGTCGATGAAGGTGGTGGCAATAAAATCGGTCACAAAGCCAAAAGTCAGAC
>CALDBJ010000135.1 GCA_937937835.1 uncultured Collinsella sp. | reverse complement strand
CCTTCCATCTCGAGCTTGATCAGGTTGTTCATCTCGACGGCGTACTCAAGCGGCAGCTCCTTGGAGACCGGGTTGGCAAAGCCGTTGACGATCATGGTGCGGGCCTCTTCCTCCGGGATGCCGCGGCTCATCAGGTAGAACACCTTGTCGTCGCCGATGCGGCCGATGGTGGCCTCGTGGCCGATATCGACGTTCTTGGCGCGGATGTCCATGGCGGGGATGGTATCGGAGCGGCTTTGGTCGTCGAGCATCAGTGACTGGCAGCTCACGGTTGCCTTGGAGCCCTCGGCCTTGGGCGTGGCCACGATAGAGCTGCGGAAGGTCTGGATGCCGCCGCTCTTGGAGATGCCCTTGGTCTCGACGGTCGCCGAGGTCTCGGGCGCGTTGAGCACGACCTTGCAGCCGGTATCGAGGTTTTGGCCGGCGCCGGCAAAGGTGATGCCGGTAAAGCTCGAGCGGGCGCGGCGGCCGTTGAGCACGCTCATGGGGTAGAGGTAGCCCACGTGGCTACCGAAGGAGCCGCTGATCCACTCGATGTCGCCGTCCTCGTCCACGCGCGCACGCTTGGTGTTGAGGTTGTACATGTTCTTGGACCAGTTCTCGATGGTCGAGTAGCGCAGGTGCGCACGCTTGCCCACAAAGAGCTCCACAGCGCCGGCGTGGAGGTTTGCCACGTTGTACTTGGGCGCGGAGCAACCCTCGATAAAGTGCAGGTCGGCGTCGTCCTCGACGATGATGAGCGTGTGCTCAAACTGGCCGGCGCCCTTGGCGTTGAGGCGGAAGTAGCTCTGCAGCGGAAAATCGAGCTTGGTGCCCTTGGGCACGTAGACAAACGAGCCGCCCGACCATACGGCGCCGTGCAGGGCCGCAAACTTGTGGTCGGTGGGCGGGATGAGCGTCATAAACTTCTCGTGGATGAGCGGTTCCCACTGCGGGTCGTGCAGGGCCTCCTCGATGCCGGAGTAGACGATGCCCATCTTGGACGCGGTGTCCTGCATGTTGGGGTAGACCAGCTCGGAGTCGTACTGCGCGCCGACGCCTGCCAGGTAGCTGCGCTCGGCCTCGGGGATGCCCAGGCGCTCAAAGGTGTTCTTGATGTCGTCGGGCACCGACTCCCAGTCGTGTTTTTGGTCGGTGTTGGGCTTGACGTAGGTGACGATGTTGTCCATGTCCAAGCCCTCGATGGAGGGGCCCCACGTCGGATCCGGGAAGCGGTTGAAAATCTCGAGGGACTTGAGGCGCAGGTCGAGCATCCACTGTGGCTCGTCCTTCTTGGCGCTGATCTCGCGCACGATGTCGGGCGTGATGCCGGCGTCGAGGCGCTCGAATCCCTCCTCGCCATAGGTGAAGTCGTAGAGGCTGCGGTCGATGTCCGCGACCTCGGTGCGGTTCTTGGTCATTGCGTCGCCCCTTTACGCCTGCTGCTCGGCAGTGGCGGCCTCGGCCTGGGCGCGCTGCTCGGCGGCCTCGCGCTCGAAGGTCTCAAAGCCGTTCTTGTCGATCCAGGGGATCAGCGAGGCGTCGTCCTCGCGCACGATGTGACCCTTGACCATAACGTGGACGCGGTCGACATCCAGGTGTTCCAGGATGCGCGTGTTGTGCGTGATGATGAGCATGGAGCCGTCGCAGCTCTTGCGGTACGCGTCCATGCCGTGGCTGACGGTGGACAGGGCGTCGACGTCCAGGCCGGAGTCGGTTTCGTCCAGGATGGCGAGTTTGGGCTGCAGCAGCAGAAGCTGGAGCATCTCGACCTTCTTCTTCTCGCCGCCCGAGAAGCCTACGCCCAACTCGCGGTTGAGGTAGGCGGTATCCATGTTGAGCTCGGCCGCGAGCTCCTTGACGCGACGGCGGAATTCCTTGCCCTTCATCTCCAGGCCGGGACGGCCGGCGATGCTGGCACGCAAAAAGCTCGACAGCGGCACGCCCGGAATCTCGACCGGGGCCTGGAAGCTCAGGAACAGGCCGGCGCGCGAACGCTTGTCGGTGGTGAGCTCGGTGATGTCCTGGCGGTCAAAGACGATACGGCCGTCGTTGACCGTGTAGACGGGGTCGCCCATGACCAGGTGGCCGAGGGTGGACTTGCCGGCGCCGTTTGGGCCCATCAGCACGTGGGTCTCGCCGGCGGCGACGTTGAGGTTGACGTTGTGGAGGATGGTCTTCTCGTCCACGGAGGCGGTGAGACCCTCGATGGAAAGCAGCGGATTTGCGCTCATGCTGTCCCTCTCTGTATATGGTGTACTCATAGGTGTACTAAACCCTAGGAATCTTCTCGGAATAAAGTTACTATGGGTTCGGCGTTAGTCAAGGGAAAACCCGACTAATCCACTCGACTTTTCAAATTCTGGGACAAAATAACCTGTTGTGTTTGTCCCACTTACTTTAAATTTGGGACAAACAAACCTGGTTATGTTGTCCCAGATGCGATGGGAGGGTAGGTATGCTCATTTCTTCCAAGGGCCGCTATGCCCTCCGGTTAATGATCTATATCGCGGCGCTGGGCGACGCCGAGGGCAAGATTGCCTTGCGCGAGGTTGCCGACCGCGAGCATATCTCGCAAAAGTATCTGGAGCAGCTGGTTCGTCCGCTTATGAAGGCGGGCCTGCTTAAGAGCGTGCGCGGCAAGGGCGGCGGCTACATGATGGCCAAGGACCCGGCCGAGGTTCGTGCCGGCGACATCCTGCGCGCCGTCGAGGGCAGCACGGCTCCAGTGGCGTGCGACGGCATCGACAACAGCTGCGCCCGCAGTGACCTGTGTTCCACCGTCAAGTTCTGGCGTGGTCTGGACGAGGTCATCGAGAACTATGTCGACGGTGTAACGCTGGCTGACTTGGCCGCCGTCCCCGAAATCAACTTCGATATTAAGCTGTAGGGGTGCAAATGGCATCTCTCGACAAGGTGTACAAGCAAATCGAAGTTTTTGCTCGGGAATGTGACGCCGAGAAGGTTGTGCTGTTTGGTTCCCGCGCTCGAGGTGACAATTTGCCTAAGAGCGATATTGACATCGCCGTAGCAGGTTGCCGGGATTTCGGCCGTTTCTCATATTTGATCGAGGAGCGTCTTGATACTCTTTTGGATGTAGATGTCGTCAATCTCGACGAGTCCTTATCGCAGCAATTGCTCGATGAAATTGCCAGGGATGGTGTGATTCTGTATGAAAAAATATGAGAACTTTGCCAGCGCCTTGGTGAATCTTGAGGATGCGCCCAATCAGGATCTCAACAATGATTTTGTTCAGAGTGGATTGATTAATAAGTTCAATCTTCAATTTGAACTGAGCTGGAAGCTCCTTAAGCGTCTGCTCGAGTATGAGGGCGCCACACTTGCCGCGTCGGGGTCTCCTCGTACCATCTTGAAGGAGTCCTACCGATTCTACGACTTTATTGATGAGGCGGCCTGGCTAGATATGCTCAGAGATCGCAATACGAACGTCCATATCTATGACAACAAGCTCGCTCAAGATTTGATTCAGCGCATCTTGAACGTCTATATCCCTGCTTTCTGCCAGTTGAGGGACGGGTTGATGGAGCGTTACGGCGAGCTTCTGTTGGCACCCGACGACCAGTTTGTTTAATTTCTTAAGATTTCGTAATTCCTTAAGATTTCGCGGAGGGTTGTTGCCGTTTACCGAGGGGTTGTTGTGCAACAACGGGCGAGCTGCAATACTTATTCTCATCTTTGCAAACTGCACTTTAACTACACCAATGCAGGGAGGATTTTATGCAGCCCAAGCATTCCGCGATTGTCGCGGGCCTGACGTTGGCGCTTTCGTTTGGCGCCGTTTCCGCGCCGGCACCCGCCGCTGCCGAGGAGCCCACGCCGGGCGTTGCCTCGGATGCCACCGATATCGACAAAGGTCTCTACACCCAGCAGTCTTTCTCGGGCGTGCTGAGGTCGGTCCAGGGCGTTTCGTTTGTCAACGTGACTCCCGAGATGAAGTACTTTACCAAGTACGAGAGCCATGGTAATTACAACCAGGGCTTTTCGTATGGCGACGGTTATAACGCGCTGGGCTATTACCAGTTCGACCGTCGTTGGTCGCTCATCCCGTTTATGAAGCAGGCCTACAACTACAACCCCGAAAAATACTGCATGCTCAAGGATGCGATTGATCGCGGCAGCGAGATTTCCAACACGAGCAATGCCATGTACGAGAACGGCCAGCTCACCGAGCTGGGCCATATCGTGCAGGATGCCTTCCAAGGTGCTTATAACACCGATCCTGCTGAGTTTTCGGCTCTGCAGGATGCGTATGCGTACAACTCGTACTATGCGGTGACCGAGGCGTGGCTTAAGAGCGCTCTTGGCATTGACATCTCCGGCCGCGCCGATTGCGTCAAGGGTATGGTGTGGAGCATCACCAACATGTGCGGTACCGGTGGCTGCAGGGACTTTTTCCGCTGGGCGAATCTTTCCAACGATATGTCCGACCGCGAGTTTGTGACGGCGCTCTCCAATAGCGTGGTCAATAATGTCGCCACCAAGTTTTCAAGTCAGCCCCAGTATCATGAGGGCTGGAAGAATCGTTATAAGAATGAGCTGAAGGACTGCTTGGCTTATATCGCCGAGGACGAGGCTGCCGCCGCGACGCCCGTGCAGCCCGAGCCCACACCGGCGCCCTCGCCGACACCTGATTCGAATGACGACTCGAGTGACGATGCTAACGATGACAGGATGGATGCGCCCTCGACCGATGCTGACGGTAATGGCTCTGCTGGTGGCACTACCAACGACGGCTCTACCTCGAACGTCTCCGATTCGAACGGCTCTGCTGCGGGCGATTCGCCTTCAAGCTCTGCCGGCAATACGGACAGCGACGCTTCTGGTTCGACCGGCGCTGACACCTCTAACTCATCTACCGGCTCGAGCGATTCGTCCGTTGACACCGGCTCTAACAACGGCTCCGGCTCTGACGCAACCCCTGATTCCGATGCTTCCAAGGACGACTCGAATAAGGCGCCGGACGCTCCCGTTGCTTCGCCGGACAAGAAGCCTTCTTTCTCCGAGCAGCTTGGTTCTACGCTTGGTTCTTCGCTGATGGCTGGCGTCAATAACGGCTCG
>CALDBJ010000134.1 GCA_937937835.1 uncultured Collinsella sp. | reverse complement strand
CGCACATGTGCGGATGAATGTGGGAGGTGTTCGGATGAAGTCGATAATCAAGGAGATGCACCTAATGGCAGTACATTTTGCGCAATCTGGGCAAACGCTGATTAATTGCTTGTATAATGTCATCTGTCGAAAGATACAAAAACCTGTACTTTTGCGACTGCGCCTAGCTGCGAGCGAGAAGCCTGTTCTAAACGCCCCTGCATTTGCGTGCATCGCAAAGCTAAAAGAGGGGGGGGCGAGAACATGGAACAGGCGGCACGGCGCCAAGAGCAGCTGCCAGGCGCATTTAACGGCGTCACCACCAACAGCCGGCATGGCCGCGTCCGCTGGTATCTGGTCCACACCCCCCAGGGAAAAGAGCGCGAGACCTGCGAAAAGGTCCGCCGCATTATCCCGCACGAGCTGATGCAGGACGCTTTTGTGATGCAAAAGGAGTTCTGGTTTAAGCGGGACGGCGCCTGGTCGCTTCAAACCAAACCCATGTACAAGGAATATTTCTTCGTCGCCACGCACGATGCTGCCGCGCTCGATAGGGCTTTGGCTCAGTTGAGCTTTGGCTGTCGCATCGCCGGCAGTAGGGAGCGGGCGTATATGCCCATGCCGGACGATGCACAGGACTGGTACCGCAGCGTGCTGGATGACGACGGCGTGGTGCGCAACAGCGTAGCGCGCATAGAAGACGGCGTACTGCACATAGAACAGGGTCCCTTGGTGGGGCAAGAGGCCCGTGTTAAAAAGATCGACCGTCATAAGCGCTGGTGCCTGGTAGACGTGGGCGAAGGTGACTTCGCTTTTAGGGAGCTGCTTGCGCTGGACGTTCCCAGCAAAACGTAAGGGAGACGTTGCATCAGCTAATCATTCGCTTTTTTGAATTTACCGATTGGGGGATCCCTGGGGAACGGGGACGTAAGTTTGACTGTGGCTGCTAAAGAAGTAACGAAGAAGTGTATGCCAACGAGAGATGCACTTGTTGTAAATCAAATAAAGCCTAGTGGAACATTGGGCTATCGCTTTGTTAAGAGACTGTTTGACCTTGTTTTTAGTCTTATGGCAATCGTAATTTTATTCATTCCAGTGGGCCTTGTGTGCGTCCTGATTTGTCTAGAGTCTCCGGGTAATCCCTTCTACACCCAGGAGCGAGTTGGCAAAAATGGCAAGGCCATCAAGATTTATAAGCTGCGCAGCATGGTTTCCGATGCGGGTAATGTTCAGAAGTATTTAAACTCGGAGCAGCTGCATCAGTGGGAAATTGAGCGCAAGGTCGATAACGATCCGCGTATCACTAAGGTCGGGCAGTTTATTCGTAAGTGCTCTATCGATGAGATGCCGCAGTTTCTCAATGTGTTGAACGGTGACCTTTCTGTTATCGGTCCTCGCCCCATTACGCGCGATGAACTCGAACTGCATTTTTCTGATGAGGAGAAGGATGTATTTCTTTCGGTTCAACCTGGAATTACCGGGTTATGGCAGGCAACGGATCGCAACGATGCTTCATTTGAAAGCGGTCTGCGCCAAAAAATCGAATTGCATTACGTCCGGAACCGTTGTTTTCGAATGGACTGGAAGTGTTTCGCCGGCACTTTCAGCGCCATGTTTGGCAAGGAGAGGACGGGCAGATAGATGGAAATCTCCGTCATCATTCCGACTCTTAATGCTGAGCATGAAATCGATGGGCTTTTAATTGCCCTCGAACATCAGTCTATTCAGCCGGTTGAGATTCTGATCGTTGATTCTGCTTCGGAAGATAAAACTATCGAGCTGGTCCGGCAACACAAAATAGTCCGCCTGTTGGAGATTGATCGCCGGGATTTCAACCACGGCACCACAAGAGATATGGCGCTAAGGGAGTCGAGAGGTGACTTTGTATGTTTCCTCACCCAAGATGCTGTGCCTGTTTCTGATGATTACCTGAAGCGGCTTGTTGCTCCCATGGTTGATGATTCCGACATCGCTCTCGTAAGCGGCAGGCAGCTGCCTAAGGCGGATGCCCGACGTTTTGAACAGCTGGTGCGTGGTTTCAACTATCCCGACTGGCCATCCGTTCGTTCCAAATGCGATCTCGAGAAACTCGGTATTAAGACGTTCTTTGCATCTGATGCCTGTTCTGCCTATCGACGAACTGCATATCTCGAATGCGGTGGATTTGATCGTGTTAATACCAACGAGGACATGCTCATGGCCGCCAAGTTTATCGCCTCGGGTATGAAGGTCGCTTACGAGCCGCGTGCCGAGGTCTATCACTCGCATAACTTGACGCCAGCCCAACAGTTTGCCCGCAACCGTGCCGTTGGTTTCTTTCTCGAAACGCATACAGACGAACTCATGCATGCAAGTGGGATTGGTGAAGGAGCCCGGCTAGTCAAGATGGTTTCGTCGCAACTCCTACGAGAGGGAAGTTTTGGCGAGTTCGTTGCTTTCGGAGTTGACTGCTGCGCCCGTCTTCTCGGAAATCGTGCTGGCCGCAGGGCAGCAAGAAATGAAAGGTTATAGCTAATGAAAGGCATCATCCTCGCCGGCGGGTCCGGCACCCGCCTGTACCCGCTCACGCTCGTGACCTCCAAGCAGCTGCTGCCGGTCTACGACAAGCCCATGATCTACTACCCGCTCAGCACCCTCATGCTGGCGGGCATCCGGGACATCCTGGTCATCTCCACGCCGACGGACCTGCCCAACTTCGAGCGCCTGCTCGGGGACGGCTCGCGCTACGGCGTGAGGCTCTCCTACGCCGAGCAGCCGAGCCCGGACGGCCTCGCGCAGGCGTTCACCATCGGCGAGGAGTTCATCGCCGGCGAGCCGTGCGCCCTGGTGCTCGGCGACAACATCTTCTACGGCAACGGCCTGTCACGCCACCTTACGCGCGCCGTGCAGAACGCAGAGTCGGGCCGCGCCACGGTCTTCGGCTACCACGTCGACGACCCCGAGCGCTTCGGCGTCGTGGAGTTCGACGGGGAGGGGAGGGCCGTCTCCATCGAGGAGAAGCCCGAGCGCCCCAAGAGCTCCTACGCCGTCACCGGACTCTACTTCTACCCGGGCGACGTGGCCGCCAAGGCGCATGAGGTGGAGCCCTCCGCGCGCGGCGAGCTGGAGATCACCACGCTCAACCAGATGTACCTGGAGGAGGGGACGCTGTCCGTGGTCACCCTCGGCCGCGGCTACGCGTGGCTGGACACCGGCACCATGGAGAGCCTGCACGAGGCCGCGGAGTTCGTCCGCGCCGTCGAGCACTCCCAGGACCTGCCCGTGTCCGTCCCCGAGGAGATCGCCTGGGAGAACGGCTGGATCACGACCGCCGAGCTCGAGGAGGCGGCCAAGGCCTACGGCAAGTCGGTCTACGGGCAGCACCTGAAGAAGGTCGCCGCCGGCGAGATCGTCAACAGCCCGCGCGAGTACTAGGAACTGAGGAGATACGAACATGGCAGAGGAGACCTTCTCCCCCAGGAACATCATCGTCACGGGCGGCTGCGGCTTCATCGGCAGCAACTTCGTGCACTACGTGGTCAACAACCACCCGGGCGTCCACGTCACCGTCCTGGACAAGCTGACCTACGCCGGCAACCCCGAGAACATCGCGGGGCTGCCGTCGGACCGCGTGGAGCTCGTCGTGGGCGACATCTGCGACGCCGAGCTGCTGGACCGCATCGTCCCGGGCCACGACGCGATCGTCCACTACGCCGCCGAGAGCCACAACGACAACTCCATCGCCGACCCGGAGCCGTTCCTGCGCACCAACGTCGAGGGCACCTTCCGACTGCTGGAGGCCGTGAGGAAATACGGCATCCGCTACCACCACGTCTCCACCGACGAGGTCTACGGCGACCTGGCGCTCGACGACCCCGCCAAGTTCACCGAGGAGACGCCGTATAAGCCGTCCTCGCCGTACAGCTCGACCAAGGCGTCCTCCGACATGCTCGTGCGCGCCTGGACCCGCACCTACGGGCTTCGCACCACGATCTCCAACTGCTCCAACAACTACGGCCCCTACCAGCACGTGGAGAAGTTCATCCCCAGGCAGATCACGAACATCATCGACGGGGTCAAGCCGAAGCTCTACGGCCGCGGCGAGAACGTCCGAGACTGGATCCACACCGAGGACCACTCCTCGGCCGTCTGGGACATCCTGACCAAGGGCCGCATGGGGGAGACCTACCTCATCGGCGCCGACGGCGAGAGGAACAACATCACCGTGCTGCGCATGATCCTGGAGGCCATGGGCCGCGACCCCGAGGACTTCGACTGGGTCGCCGACCGCCCCGGCCACGACCGCCGCTACGCCATCGACAGCACGAAGCTCCAGCGCGAGCTGGGCTGGAGGCCGGCGCACACCGACTTCGCCGAGGGCCTGAAGCAGACCATCGACTGGTACGTCGCCAACGAGTCCTGGTGGCGCCCGGCCAAGGAGGCCACCGAGGCACGCTACCGCGCCCAGGGGCAGTAGGAGGGGAGAGGCAGATGGCAGACATTGCGTTCGAAAAGGACCTCGCCGTCGCCGAGACCGGCATCGGGGGCCTGAAGGTCGTCGACCTCGCCGTCCACGGCGACTCGCGCGGCTGGTTCAAGGAGAACTGGCAGCGCGCCAAGATGACCGCCCTGGGCATCCC
>CALDBJ010000133.1 GCA_937937835.1 uncultured Collinsella sp. | reverse complement strand
GCGGCCGTCCCCACGCCTATCTGCGGGACTACGGCATCTGCCGTATCTGCTTCCGCGAGCTGGCTTACAAGGGTCAGATTCCCGGTGTCAAGAAGGCGAGCTGGTAAAGCCAGCCCGCCTCTTGGCCGGTAATTTGAATAAATCCCCCGCCGGCGAGCAATAGGTCGCAGTTGCCTAGCTGCGATACCTTGCCGCTGATACGGGCCCTGCCCGTAACTCTAATAGGAGGTAAACATCATGCACATCACTGATCCCATTGCGGATATGCTCACCCGCATCCGCAACGCGAACAACGCCAAGCATGACACCGTGGACGTCCCCGCGTCCAATATGAAGAAGTCCATCGCGCAGATCCTGCTGGATGAGGGCTATATCAAGAACTTCCAGCTCATCGACGATGGTACCCAGGGCGTCATCCGCGTCACCCTGAAGTACAATCCCGGCAAGGAGAAGGTCATCACCGGCCTGCGCCGCGTCTCCAAGCCCGGCCTGCGTGTCTATGCCGGTGCTGACGAGCTGCCCCGGGTTCTGCATGGCCTGGGCATTGCCATTGTGTCCACGTCCAAGGGCGTCATGACTGACAAGGCCGCCCGCGCGGCCCATGTCGGCGGCGAGGTCCTGGCGTTTGTCTGGTAAGGAGGGAGAGTAGAATATGTCTCGTATCGGAAGAATGCCGATCTCCATCCCCGCCGGTGTGGACGTGAAGATCGAAGCCGGTAACCTGGTTACCGTAAAGGGTCCCAAGGGTACCCTGACGCAGCAGCTGCATCCCGCCATGACCATCACCCAGGAGGGCGATGTGATCCATGTGACCCGTCCCAACGACGAGAAGGCCAACCGCAGCCTGCACGGCCTGACCCGCACCCTGCTGCACAACATGATCGTGGGCGTCACCGAGGGCTTCAAGAAGGAGCTGGACGTCAACGGCGTCGGCTACCGTGTGGCCAAGGAGGGCAACAAGCTGGTCATGAACCTGGGCTTCTCCCATCAGGTCACCGTCGAGGAGATCGAGGGCATCACCATCGAGGTGCCCAGCGCCAACAAGATCGTCATCAGCGGCACCGATAAGCAGAAGGTCGGCCAGTTCGCCGCCGAAGTGAGAGAGAAGCGTCCGCCTGAGCCGTACAAGGGCAAGGGCATCAAATACACTGACGAGGTCATCCGCCGCAAGGAAGGCAAGACCGGCGTCAAGAAGAAATAAGGAGGTGTGCCACTATGATCAACAGACCCGATACCAACGCTCAGCGGCTTAAGCGCCACAAGAGAGTGCGCGGCAAGATTTCCGGCACGCCCGAGCGTCCCCGCCTGAACGTGTTCCGCAGCAACACCAACATCTATGCCCAGGTCATCGACGACGTGACCGGCAAGACCCTGGTGTCTGCTTCCTCCCTGGAGAAGGGCTTCGAGGGCAAGGGCTCCGACTGTGAGGCCGCCAAGAAGGTGGGCCTGGCTGTCGCCGAGCGCGCCAAGGCCGCCGGCATCGAGACCGTCGTGTTTGACCGCGGCGGCTACGTGTACCACGGCCGCGTGCAGGCCCTGGCCGAGGGCGCCCGTGAGGGCGGCCTGCAGTTCTAAGGGAGGAGGAAAACGATAAATGGCTAGATTTGAGAGAGAACCCAGCGAGTTTACCGAGAAGCTCGTCGCTCTGAACCGCGTGTCCAAGACCGTGAAGGGCGGCCGCATCTTCAAGTTCGCCGCGCTGATGGTCGTGGGCGACGAGAAGGGCCGCGTGGGCTTCGGTCTGGGCAAGGCCGCTGAGGTGCCCGAGGCCATCCGCAAGGGCATCGAGGACGCCAAGAAGAATATGTGCACCGTGACTCTGTCCGGCACTACCAGTC
>CALDBJ010000132.1 GCA_937937835.1 uncultured Collinsella sp. | reverse complement strand
TAGATGTTATTTTGACCAGACACTTTCCTGACCTGCGGAAATGCGTAATTTCAGCTGAAGAATAGTCTGATAACAAAAAATTATTATTGAGAATGAGAATCATCTTTAATACGATATGCAATGAAGGCACAACCTCAACCCCGCACTGCGTCACAATAGAGCGTCAGATGCGAAAACAACTACTTCGAGGATTGGTGGTCAAATGACCCAGGAGACGGTTACGAACGGCACTGAAGCCCTGTTCACTCGCGAAGGCATGCCTCCCGTTAAGGAAATGATCCCGTGTGCCCTTCAGCACGTACTGGCATCGTTTGCCGGCATCATTACCCCGGCGGTCATCATGGCCGGCGTCTACGGCTTTAATAGCCAGCAGAGCACCGACATCATTCAGGTTGCACTCATTCTTTCGGCGATCGACACGGCCCTTCAGGCCTTTGCCCCCTTCCGTCGCATCGGCGGCGGCCTGCCCATCGTCATGGGCGTTTCGTTCGCGTTCCTGCCGGCCCTGCAGGCCATGGGCGCCTCGGGCTTTAGCTTTGGTGCGCTGCTGGGCGGCGAGCTTGTCGGCGGCGCCGTCGCGGTCCTCTTTGGTCTGGCCTACAGCAAGATCAAGTGGCTGTTCCCGCCCGTCGTGACCGGTACGGTCATCTTCTCCATCGGCGTTTCGCTGTATCCCACGGCCGTCAAGTATATGGCCGGCGGTATGGGTACGCCGCTGTGGGGCACCCCGCAGGCCTGGTGCGTCGCTCTTATCACCTTCGCCGTGGTCTTTGCGCTCGCCAACTTTGGCAAGGGCACGCTCAAGCTGGGATCCGTGTTCTTTGGCATGATCGTTGGCATGATCGTCTCCATCCCCTTTGGCATGATCGACTTCTCCAGCGTCGCCACCGCTCAGGTCTTCGCTCTTCCCAAGCTCATGCCCTACGCGCTCGAGTTTGATCCCGAGGTCTGCATTACCCTCGCCGTCGTGTTCCCCATGGTTGCCATCCAGGTTATCGGTGACGTCTCCGCCGCCTGCCTGGGCTCCATCGACCGTATGCCCACCGAGCGCGAGCTCTCCGGCGCTATCGTGTCCCAGGGCCTCACCTCTATGGTCGGCGGTCTGCTGGGCGGTCTTCCCACCAGCGCCCTTGGCCAGAACGTGGGCATCATCTGCTCCAACAAGGTCGTCAACAAGTGGGTCTTTGTGATCATTGCGGCCGTCTTTGCCATCGCCGGTCTGTTCCCGCAGCTCTCTGCCGTCCTTTCCGCTATCCCGCAGCCCGTCATCGGCGGCGCGACCGTCGGCGTCTTTGGCACCATCACCATGAACGGCGTGCGCATGTTCACCCGCGAGGGCCTCACGCAGCGCACCACCACCATCGTCGGCACCTCCGTCGTCTTTGGCCTGGGTATCTGGATGGCCAGCGGTTGCCTTGCCGGCGAGGGTATGCCCGCCTGGGTGTCCACCGTCATCGGCTCCAATGCCGTAACCCCCACCGCCATCATGGCCATTGTCCTTAACCTGATCCTTCCGCAGACGCCGGTCGTGGCTCAGCACATCGATGCTGCCAAGGACGCTGCCGTGGATCTGGTCTTGCCCGAGAGCAAGAAGTAACCAATTCGGTGCTATTCGTCGGCGGACGCATCGCCTCGTCCGCCGACGCCATGCGGCACCAAGCCGCACTTCAAAGGGTTTGTCCCTTTGGTGAAGCGTTGACGGGAGAGGGCCCGTTTCCGGTGTAGGCCGGCGCTTCGCACTCCGCCATGTCAGAGGTGTCAAACCCCGCCTCTGATGTTGAAGGGAGCATCCATGCTTCTGGTCGCTAACGGTTCCGTCTTTACCCGCAACGCTCAGACCCCGTTTATTCCAAACGGTGCGGTCGCCATTGACGGAGATACGATCGTCGAAGTGGGCCCCGAGCGCGAGCTCAAGGCCAAGTACCCGGATGCCGAGTACGTCGATGCCCAGGGCAACCTCATCATGCCCGGACTCATCAACTGCCACACCCACATCTACTCGGGTCTGGCCCGCGGCCTTGCCATTAAGGGCTGCAACCCCACCAACTTCTTGGAGAATCTCGAGCAGCAGTGGTGGAAGATCGACGACAACCTGACGCTCGACGGCACCAAGGCCAGCGCCTATGCTACGATTTTGGACTCCATCCGTGATGGCGTCACCACGATCTTCGATCACCATGCGAGCTTCTGCGAGATTCCGGGAAGCCTCTTTACCATTAAGGATGCAGCTCAGGAGCTGGGCATGCGTTCGTGCCTGTGCTACGAGGTCTCCGATCGCCGCGGCCAGGAAAAGTGCGACCAGGCCATTGCCGAGAACGCCGAATTTGCCCAGTGGGCCGCCAAGGAGCGTCGCGATAACGACAACCACATGATCGCCGCCATGTTTGGCGGACATGCTACCTTTACGCTTTCGGACGAGACCATGGATAAGATGGCCGAGGCCAACAACGGCCTGACCGGCTTCCACATCCATGTGTGCGAGGGCATGAACGACGTGTGGGACTCCCGCCTCAACCGCGGTGGCATCAGCCCCGTCGAGCGCCTGCTGCAGCACAACCTGCTGGGTCCCGACACCATGCTGGGCCACTGCATCCACGTGACGCCTGCCGAGATGGATATCGTCAAGGAGTCCGGCACTTGGCTGGTCAACAACCCCGAATCCAATATGGGCAACGCCGTGGGCTGCGCCCCCGTGCTCGAGTTCTTCCGCCGCGGCATCCCCGTGTGCATGGGCACCGACGCCTACACCCACGATATGCTCGAGAGCCTTAAGGTCTTCCTGATTATTCAGCGCCACAACGCCGCCATGCCCAACGTGGGCTGGTGCGAGGCCATGACGATGCTGTTCGAGAACAACGCCAAGATGGCGAGCAAGTACTTCGATCGCAAGCTCGGTGTGCTCGAGGCCGGCGCTGCCGCCGACGTTATCGTTATGGACTACAAGCCCTTTACGCCGCTGAGCGAGGAGAATATCGACGGCCACATGCTCTTTGGCATGATGGGCAAAAACTGCCGCACCACCATCATCAACGGCCGCGTCCTGTACAAGGATCGCGAGTTCGTTGGCATTGATGAGGACAAGATCAACGCGTGGACCATGGCCGAGTCCAAGAAGCTCTGGAGCACGCTCAACGATCGCACCTACTAATTCACAAGTAGATTCGCGCGCGTCGGATGTTTCGCCACATCCGGCGCGCGCATAGGCGGCCTCCGCGGGGTCGCCGGCGCTGTGCTAGCGCTACACCGTATTTGCGCCCGCCGCGCGGTCTCGCCGGGCGTTACAGAGAGGAACTCATTATGAGCGACATCATGAGGCCGATCCCGTTTTCGCAGCTGATGAACTGGATCATCGAGGAGCACAAGACTCAGGGCGCCGTCTTTGGCGTGCGCAAGATGGTCACGACCAACCAGGAGGGCGCGCTTCCCATTTTTGACGAGCGCATCGAGACTCCGTTTGGCCCGGCCGCCGGTCCCAATACGCAGTTGGCCCAGAACATCGTGGCATCCTACGTGGCCGGTTCCCGCTTCTTTGAGCTCAAGACCGTTCAGGTTATGGACGGCGAGGAGCTCTCCAAGTGTGTCAACAAGCCCTGCATTGTGGCGCAGGACGAGTGCTACAACTGCGAGTGGTCGACCGAGCTCGAGGTTCCGCAGGCTTTTGCCGAGTACGTGAAGGCATGGTTTGCCTGCCACCTGATCGCTCGCGAGTACGGCCTGGGCAGCCCGGACGGCTTTGTCTTCAACATGTCCGTGGGTTATGACCTGGAGGGCATCAAGAGCCCCAAGGTCGACGCCTACATCGAGGGCATGAAGGACGCCAGCGGCTCCGACGTCTGGAACGAGTGCCGCGCATGGGCGCTCGCCAACCTGGACAAGTTTGAGCATGTCGACGCCGCGTTTGTCGAGTCCATCCCGGCACGCGTCTCCAACTCCATCACCGAGTCTACCCTGCACGGCTGCCCGCCCGCCGAGATCGAGCGCATCGCGACCTACCTCATCACCGAGAAGGGCCTCAACACCTACATCAAGTGCAACCCCACGCTGCTGGGCTATGAGTTTGCACGTCAGCGCCTCAACGAGCTGGGCTTTGACTACATCGTCTTCGACGATACGCACTTCCGCGAGGACCTGCAGTGGGCCGACGCCGTGCCCATGTTCGAGCGCCTGATTGCCCTGTGCGCCGAGCGCGGCCTGGAGTTTGGCGTCAAGCTCACCAACACCTTCCCCGTCGACGTGACGAGGAACGAGCTGCCTTCCACCGAGATGTACATGTCCGGCCGTTCGCTGTTCTCGCTGACCATCGAGGCTGCCCGTCGCATTACCGAGCAGTTCGATGGCAAGCTGCGCATCAGCTACTCCGGCGGTGCTACGGTCTACAACATCCGCGCCCTGTACGATGCCGGCATTTGGCCCGTCACCCTGGCGACCGACGTGCTCAAGCCCGGTGGCTACGAGCGCTTTAGCCAGATGGCCGGCGAGTTTACCGACCTGGATGGCAAGCCGTTCGCGGGTGTCTCTCTCGAGGCTGTGACTGCGATCCAGACCGACTCACTCACCAACCCGCTCTACAAGAAGCCGCTGCGTCCGCTGCCCGACCGCAAGGTCGCCGGCAAGAGCCCTCTTTCCGATTGCTTTACCACGCCGTGCCGCACGAGCTGCCCCATCCAGCAGGATATTCCCGCCTACCTGGCGGCCGTTGACGAGGGCCGCTACGAGGACGCACTCAACATCATCATCGAGCGCAACGCCCTGCCGTTCATTACCGGCACCATCTGCCCGCATCCCTGCGGCCGTGCCTGCGAGCGTGCGTTCTACGAGCCCGAGGGCGCCCAGATTCGCGCCAGCAAGCTCAAGGCCGCCCGCGAGGCCATGACCGCCGTGCTGCCCAAGCTGCGCGCCCAGGCCATCGCCAACGACGGCGAGCGCAACGTTGCCGTTATCGGCGGCGGCCCGGCCGGCCTGGCGACGGCGTTCTTCCTGACGCGTGCCGGCGTGCCCGTCACCATCTTTGAGGCCCGCGACTCGCTCGGCGGCGTGGTCCGTCACGTGATTCCCGAGTTCCGTATCGCGAGCGACGATATCTCCCACGATGCCGAGCTCTGCCTAGCCTTTGGCGCCAAGGTGCAGCTCAACGCTCGCGTTGATTCCATTGACGAGCTCAAGGACCAGGGCTTTACCGACGTGGTCGTGGCCACCGGTGCCTGGATGCCCGGCTCTGCGGGCCTGGGCGAGGGCGCCGAGCTCGACGTGCTGGAGTTCCTCGAGGCCGCCAAGAAAGGCGAGAAGCTCGAGCTGGGCGAGGACGTCGTGGTCATTGGCGCCGGCAACACCGCCATGGACGCGGCCCGCGTGGCCAAGCGCCTGGCCGGCGTGAAGAACGTGCGCCTGGTCTACCGCCGCACCAAGAAGCAGATGCCCGCCGATGAGGAAGAGCTTGATCTTGCTCTTGCCGACGGCGTTGAGTTCTGCGAGCTGCTGGCGCCCAAGGCGCTCAACGGTGCCGTGCTGACCTGCGACGTTATGGAGCTTGGCGAGCCGGATGCAAGCGGCCGTCGTAGCCCCGTCGCCACGGGCGAGACCGTCGAGCTTTCCGCCACCACGGTGATCTGTGCCGTGGGCGAGGGCATCGATGCCAGCCTGTACGACGCCGCGGGTGTTGAGCACGACCGTCGCGGCCGTCTTGCCGCCACCTCCACCGGCGTCGAGGGCGTCTGGGCTGCGGGCGACTGCCGTCGCGGTCCTGCTACCGTGGTCGAGGCTATCGCCGACGCCGCCGAAGTCGCCCGCGCCATCGCCGGCGTGGACTTTAACAAGTACGCCGACCAGAATGCTCAGGCCGGTCGCGAGGACACCTGCTACGAGCGCAAGGGGTCGCTGTGCCGCGACAAGCGCAACTGCACCAAGACTCGCTGCCTGGGCTGCGGCTCGGTGTGCGAGGTCTGCTGCGACGTGTGCCCCAACCGCGCCAACGTTGCCATTAAGGTGCCGGGCCTGGCCAAGCATCAGGTCGTCCATGTCGACGGCATGTGCAACGAGTGCGGTAACTGCGCCGTGTTCTGCCCCTACCAGGAGGGTCGTCCCTACAAGGACAAGCTCACCCTGTTCTGGAGCGAGCAGGACATGGAGAACTCCGAGAACGAGGGCTTCCTGGTCGTGGACGAGGACCACTTTAAGGTTCGCGTCGCCGGCACGGTCCGCACCGTCTCGGTCGATGCTGTCAACACCGGTCTTCCCGAGGCCGTCCGCCTGACCATCAGGGCTGTGCGCGACAACTATTCGTACCTTCTTAAGAAATAGGCGAGTCTCTTATGGCCAAATCCATTCAACATAACGTGGCCTACGTTGCCTGCGGAAGTGGTTGCGCCTCCGCAGACGGCGACGCCCGCTGCAGCGAAGGCTGCATTGGCTGTGGCGCCTGCGTCACGGCCTGCCCCCATGGCGCCATTGCGCTGGTCGATGGCATCGCCCGCGTGGATCGCTCCAAGTGCACGGGCTGCGGCCTGTGCGGCATGGCGTGCCCGCAGCGCGTGATTGCCTTCGTTCCCGGCTACCAGAACATTCTGGTGCGCTGCAACAACACCGATAAGGGCGCCATTGCGCGCAAGATCTGCGACACGAGCTGCATCGGTTGCGGCTTGTGCGCCAAAAAGTGCCCCGCCGGCGCTATCCGCATCGAGGACAACTGCGCCCATATCGACGGCGCGGACTGCCTGTCGTGCGGCATGTGCGCCGTCGTCTGCCCGCATGGCGCCATCCACGACCGCACCGGCATCGCCGCTGGCGTGTAGAAGGGAATCACCATGGCACAGGAATTCACTTTTACCGTTAACGGCGTCGAGCGCACGACGACCCAAAACAAACCGCTGCTGCGTTATCTGCGCGACGACCTGCACATTCACTCCGCCAAGGACGGCTGCTCCGAGGGCGCGTGCGGCACCTGCACCATCCACGTGGACGGTGCGGCCGTCAAGGCGTGCGTGCTGACCACCGCTCTTGCCGCCGGCCGCAGCATCGTGACCGTCGAGGGCCTGCCCGAGGACGTGCGCGAGGCCTTTGTGTACGCCTTTGGCGCCGTGGGCGCCGTGCAGTGCGGTTTTTGCATCCCCGGCATGGTCATGGCGGGTGCAGCGCTCATCGCCGAGGACCCCGAGCCCACCGAGGAACAGATCAAGTACGCCATTCGCGGCAACGTCTGCCGTTGCACCGGCTACAAAAAGATTATCGAGGGCATCTCGCTGGCCGCTGCGGTGCTCCGCGGCGAAAAGCAGATCGACGAGGACCTGGAGCGCGGCGACGACTACGGCGTGGGCAAGCGCGCCTTCCGTATCGACGTGCGCAAGAAGGTGCTCGGCGAGGGCAAGTATCCCGACGACATCGACGGGCTCGATCAGCCGGGCCTGACCTATGCCAGCGCCGTGCGCTCCAAGTATCCGCGCGCCCGTGTGCTCTCCATCGATACCTCCAAGGCCGAGGCCCTTCCCGGCGTGGTGGGCATCCTGCGCGCCGAGGACGTGCCGGTCAACCAGGTCGGCCACCTTATCCAGGACTGGGATGTCATGATCGCCCAGGGCGATATCACCCGCTGCGTGGGTGACGCCATCGTGCTGGTGGTTGCCGAGGACGAGGCGACGCTCGAGAAGGCCAAGAAGCTCGTAAAGATCGATTACGAGCCGCTGGAGCCCGTGCGCAACATTGTCGAGGCCAGGGCCGCCGACGCCCCGCGCCTGCATGACAGCTTCTTTGCCTTCGGCAACACGGTGGAGCTCAAGGACAACGTGTGCCAGAGCCGCCACGTGACGCGCGGCGACGCCGCCAAGGCGCTGGCCGAAAGCGCGTTCACTGTGACGCAGCGCTTTACCACGCCCTTTACCGAGCATGCCTTCTTGGAGCCCGAGTGCGCCGTGGCATTTCCTTACAAGAACGGCGTCAAGGTGCAGTCGACCGACCAGGGTGCCTACGACACGCGCAAAGAGTGCGCCCACATGTTTGGCTGGGATAACGAGCCCGAGCGCGTGGTCGTCGAGACCATGCTCGTGGGTGGCGGCTTTGGCGGCAAGGAGGACGTGTCCATCCAGCACCTGGCCGCGCTCGCCGCATATAAGCTCCAGCGTCCTGTGAAGTGCAAGCTCACGCGCGCCGAGTCGCTTGCGTTCCACCCCAAGCGCCACGCCATGGACGGCACCTTTACGCTGGGTTGCGACGCCGAGGGCAACTTTACCGGTCTGGATTGCGAGATCAACTTTGACACCGGCGCCTACGCGTCGCTGTGCGGCCCGGTGCTCGAGCGCGCCTGTACGCATGCCGTCGGCCCCTACAAGTACCAGAACACCGACATTCGCGGTTTTGGCTACTACACCAACAACCCGCCCGCCGGCGCGTACCGAGGCTTTGGCGTTTGCCAGTCCGAGTTTGCGCTCGAGAGCCTGATCGACCTGCTGGCAGAAAAGGTCGGCCTGGATCCGTGGGAGATTCGTTACCGAAACGCTATCGAGCCGGGCGAGGTTTTGCCCAACGGCCAAATTGCCGACTGTTCCACGGCGCTTAAGGAGACACTGCTCGAGGTCAAGGATGCCTACTATGCGCATCCCGGACACGCCGGCATTGCCTGCGCCATGAAGAACGCTGGCGTGGGTGTTGGCCTGCCCGATGCCGGCCGCTGCAAGATTCGCATCGAGGATGGCCGCGCCGTGGTCTACGCTGCCACGTCCGACATCGGCCAGGGCTGCAACACCGTCTTTTTGCAGGACGTTGCCGAGGCATGCGGCCTGCCGCTTCGCTGCATCGCCAACGGCGAGTGCTCCACTGAGAACGCTCCCGACTCCGGCACCACGTCTGGTTCGCGTCAGACGGTCGTGACCGGCGAGGCCGTGCGCGGCGCCGCCTTCCTGCTGCGCGATGCCATGCTTGATATCGAGGCCGGCAAGTCTGCGCCCGCCGCTCCCGTGAATGCGCATGGCGACGGCGTCAAGATCGAGTACGACGACGGTCGCGCCTATCAGCTGCACACGCAGGAGCTCGTCGCCAGCCAGGGTATGCATCCTCAGGATCCCGCGGCCGCCATCAAGGCGCTCGAGGGATGCGAGTTTGGCTACGTGTACCTGGAGCCGACCGACAAGCTGGGCGCCGACGTTCCCAATCCCAAGAGCCACATCTGCTACGGCTTTGCCACGCATGTGGTCATTTTGGACGATGACGGCCGCGTGAGCGAGGTCTATGCCGCGCACGATTCCGGCAAGGTGGTCAATCCCATCTCCATCCAGGGTCAGATCGAAGGCGGCGTGCTCATGGGTATGGGCTATGCGCTTACCGAGGACTGGCCGCTCAAGGACTGCGTACCCCAGGCAAGGTACGGTACGCTCGGGTTGTTCCGTGCGCCCGAGATTCCGGATATCCACGCCATTTACGTGGAGAAGGACGAGCTGCTGCCTGTGGCATATGGCGGCAAGGGCATCGGCGAGATCGCAACGATCCCCACGGCGCCCGCCGTGCAGAACGCCTACCGCGCGTTTGACGGCAAGCTGCGTCCGGATCTGCCCATGGTGGATACGCCCTACAGCCGCGCTCGTCGCCGCGGGTAGGGTAGAGCGCGGACGGCCATTGTTGACGGGCCGTTCGCGCTCAACATCAACTGTATATGCTGCGCCTTTGGCCCCAGCTCCATCGCGAGCCGGGGCCTTTTGTTTGGAACGCCTCCGCATACGGAAACTGCGTCCCGGAATCATGCCTCAGAATGGGATGCAACTTCCGGATCGGCCTCAGGCGGAAACTGTGTCCCGGAATATGGCTCCAGCGTGGGATGCATTTTCCGGTTGAAGCCTCAAGCGGAAACGGCGTCCCGGAATTCGGTCTCGGAACGGGTCGTGCTTTCCGCTAGGCCCGCCATCCGGAAAGTGCATCCCGTTTTGAGCGCTCAATTTGGGACATGGTTTCCGCGGGTGCTGCCAACCGGAAAGTGTGTCCCAGTTTGGTGGGCAGGCGGGCATAAGCTCAGCAGCTCCTACAGCTCAATATCGTTGAGCCATGTCGGTAGCGCGGTCTGCCGGATACCTGCCGTCTGCAGCTTTTTGGCGAGCATTCCTGCCGAGCGGACCTCGTTCATGGTAAAGCGCAGCAGAGGATGGCCGTAGAGCGACAAGTGCGCCTCGCGCTGTCGTTCGGCAACGAGCGCCTCGGCGGTGGTGCGTCCGGCCAGCATGGTCTGGTCGGTATATTTGATGAGCCCATCGAGCTCGCCCAGCGTGAGTTCCCGCGCCTGGCGCTCCCAGGCAAAGTCCGTTCGTATGGGCTTGGCCGAATCGAAGGGGTCCGTCAGCTCGTATTGAAGCCAGTCGGGCGCAAAGCTCGTCTCGATCATGATGGCTCGGGCGACCGATTCCCCGCCGCTCTCGGCGCGGGCGTCGGCATATCGAAGCGTTGTGAGAGCCGTACGAATCGCGCGACCATTGCGGGCAGTCACTCGTTGCTCAACGGCCTCCATCAGCTGTTCCGGCGCAAGGCCGAGCTTTGAGATCGCCGAATCGGCAATGGGCATGCCGTCGGCAAAACCAGTTTGCAGCAGGCAATCTGTGGCCGTTTGGATGGGCGGCGTTACCGATATGCCGGCTCTGCGTATTGCTCCGGCCGGCTCAATCTGGTGTCGCTGAATATGTGCGCCCGGACGAGCCGACGGCTTTGTCGAGCTGCAAACATGCACGACGTTCAGGTGTCGCCACGAGACCTCGAGCCCCAGCAGGCAAGCTGCCGAAAACGAGCAGAACGTCCAATCGGGATGGATGATCGCAAGGGCGCGGATAATCTCGCAATGGCGTTGCGCTCGGTTGAGTTCATCCCAGCGCGTTTTTCGCGCAAACAACCCCGGCATGGGCGAGACAACCGTGCCGCCGGTGCGCCGAAGGAGCGCTTTTCGGATCGCCGTGCTCGGGGGAATCAGACAGCGCCCCTCTTGTTCGGCTTGGTTCAACAGCTGGTCGATGAGCTGGTCATTGCAATGGGTCATGAGCTACCGCCTCCTTTTGGGTAGCAAAAACGTATCAGCTGGAACTTGCCGCTCAGCTGACCAAAAGCTGACCAAAATCTAACCATGCAGGTAGATGACCTGGTTTTGACGTCATTTTTTGAAGCTGAATCGGTGGGCGGTAATCGGCGACCTTGAACGGTAGCGAGTTATGAAGAATGGGTAAGTTTCGGGACGTGTACTTTTTTGAAAAAGAGCATTCTATCTGCTGTTTTGTGTTTCAGGATCGCATGCTTGAAGGCATGTGGTATGGGCTGCGGATCGTCGCCGTGTATCTGCGGAAACTGCGTCCCGGATTCGACGCTCAGAATGGGATGCATTTTCCGGTAGAAGCTTCAGCGGAAAGTGCATCCCAGAATTCAGGCTCAGAACGGGACACGCTTTCCGGATGGCATGTTTGGCGGAAACTACGGCCCAGTTTTTGGCTCCAGAATGGGATACATTTTCCGGAACGGTCCACGTGCGGCGGTGTATCGCCCCTTTTCGTGCGCCGCTTGTCGAATTGCGTTATAGCTAGCTATATTATAGGAAGGTATAATATAGCTAGCTATAACGTAAAGGAAGGATGGCCCTATGTTTATCGGAAGAACAGTGGAAATGTCCGAGCTCAATCGACTGTATGGCACGGGCTCCTTTGAAATGCCTGTGATTTACGGCCGCCGTCGTGTGGGTAAAACGCGCCTTATCACAGAGTTCATCCAAGGCAAGAAGGCTATTTACTTTCAAGCTCGTCGTACCAATGCGGAGGCAAACCTGCACGGCTTTAGCCAGGCGATACTTGCAGGCTCGGTTGGTGCTGCAGGCGTGTCGTTTCGTAGTTTTGACGAAGCGTTCGATGCATTGGCCACCATGGCTCGCACGGAACGTTTGGTTGTCGTGATTGACGAGTATCCCTATCTCGCCCAATCGAATCCCGAGATCAGCTCGTTGCTGCAAGACAAGATCGATCACCTGTACAAAGGGACCAAGCTCATGCTTATCCTGTGCGGGTCGTCGCTTTCGTTTATGGAGGAACAGGTGTTGGGCTACGAGAGCCCACTATACGGTAGGCGTACGGCCCAGTTTAAGATCATGCCACTCGATTTTACGACGACCCTCGGCCTGTGGCAGAGCATGGGTCGCGAAGACGCTGCAGTTTGCTATGGCATGACGGGTGGCATTCCTGCATATATCGAGAAAGTCGATCCTGCTGCACCGCTCAAGGACAACATCAAACGTCTTTTTCTTACCCCTACGGGTTATCTCTTTGAAGAGCCGAGTAACCTGCTGTTGCAAGAGTGCCGCAATCCCGAGCAATATGATGCGATCGTGCAGGCAATTGCCCAAGGGCGCTCGAGGATCTCGGAGATTGCGAGCTCTACGGGAATCCCTGCGAGCAACGTAAAGAGCTATGTGGATAAGCTGGCGTCGCTTGGGATTGTCGAGCGCGAGCTGCCCCTAAACGAGACGAGCAATAAGCGAGCCGTGTATCTGCTGAGCGACCAGATGTTTAGGTTCTGGTACAAGTTTGTTCCGCAGAACATCGGGCTGATTCAAAACGATATGGCCGAGATGGCGTATGAGCGCATTGAGCCGCACGTATCGGATTACATGGGTACGGTCTTTGAGATTATATGCAGACAATACGTGTACGAACTCGCGCGCGCGGGCCAGCTCGATGTGGTTCCGGCGAGTGTCGGGCGCTGGTGGGGGACGGATAATCGCACGCATACGCAGGAAGAAATCGACTTGATTGTTGACGATGGCGAGGGCACTGCGCTGTTTGCGGAGTGCAAATGGCGCAATGAACCGGTGGGCGAGGATGTTCTGGAAAAGCTCGTGTACCGAAGCGAGCTCTTTAGGCAGCAGCATAAAAGCTACGTGATCTTCTCGAAGCGTGGCTTTACGCAAGGATGTCAGGAAGCTGCGGCGAGCAGGGGAGATGCCAAGCTGATTTCGTTTGCCGAGATGTGCGAGCGGAGATAACCAAGCGCGCTCTGATGTGATGCTCGGAATGGGATGCGCTTTCCTTTTGCAACCCTTGGCGGAAAGCGTGTCCCAGATTTCGGCTTCAGAATGGGATGCCGTTTCCGGATCGGCCCTCAGGCGGAAACTACGACCCGGAATTTGGCTCCAAAACGGGATACGCTTTCCCGGTGGCATCTCTAGCGGAAACTGCATCCAGGAATGAGCTCTCGGAACGGGACACGCTTTCCCATCGGGGCTTCAAACGGAAACCGTGTTCCGGAATTGAGCCTCAGGGTGGGACGCTTTTTCCGGTAGAGGCCTGGGGCGGAAGGCGTGTCCCAGAATCCGGCTAATCCGATGGCCAGGTGGTTGAGCGAGCGGGCTCCGGGGGTTGATTTCCGATCTCAGCCGAACACATTAGGCGGACAGGCCGTTCCCGCAGC
>CALDBJ010000131.1 GCA_937937835.1 uncultured Collinsella sp. | reverse complement strand
GGGCTGGACGTGCGCTGTCGGTGGCCTCGGCGATTGAGGTGGCGACGGCATGATCGGGGTCACGGTCCATCACGATGGTGTCGACGTCGGCAAGCTCGGCAAAACGGTACATGCCGCGTCCGTTGACCTTACTGGCGTCCATGAGGGCGACGCTTTGATGGGCCGCGGCGATCATAGCCGTTTTGGTCTCGGCCATCTGGGGAAAGTCGGTCGTAAAGCCGCAGCTGGGGACAAAAGCGCCAGGGCACATGACGGCAAGATCGGCATGGACCATTTGGAGCGCTTGCATAGTGAGCGGTCCGTACAAATAACGATGGCCTTTGCGCAACGCCCCGCCCAGCATGACGACATCGACCGAGGGCATGCTCTCGTCGATGTAATCGGCAATGGTAATGTCTGCTGTGATGACGGTGATACCGTCGCGTTGATCGAGGAGCCGGACGAACTCGAGCGCCGTGGTGCCCGAGTCGACGAGCAGCGTGTCGCCGTCATTGACGAGCTCGATGGCGCTTTGCGCGATGGCCTGCTTGGCGGCGACGTTGACATTGATGCGGCGATCCTGCGTGGAGACGGTCAGACGTTTGTGGAGTGATACGGCACCGCCGTGCGTGCGGCGCAGCTTGCCTGCTTCGGCGAGCGCGTCCAGGTCGGCGCGGGCGGTGACGGAGGACACGCCAAAGGTCTGGGCGATTTCTGCTACCTGCACCGAGGCATTATGATCGAGCATTTCCATAATGGCGGTACGGCGTTCGTCGGCAAAGGCACGGTTGGTGGCTTGGGCCATGCTTGCTCCATTCTCGGCTAAATTTGCAGGAATTGTGTTGACTCTATTTTCGTTCATTTTCTTTTTGAGTAAGAAAACACCTTTCGATTACTTATCTTTTCTATAAAAGAAAGACGCTGAACGCCCAAAATTCAATATCGAACATGTCCACTCGGCTCATATTCCTTCCGTTTACTTTTCAAAAACGACTGTATTGACCTGCATGGGCTCAATATCTCGCGCGTGTAAAGCCGCTGAATTTCATACAATGAGCGCAGAAAAACGCAAGGTAAAACGCCTTGTGAACAACTACGCCCGATGTCCAGATGCGGGCGAGGGAGAGGAGCAAACGCTCATGGCACTTGTTACCACCGAAAAGATGCTCAAGGACGCTCAGGCCGGCCACTACGCTGTTGGCGCTTTCAACGTCGAGAACCTCGAGTTTGTTATGGCCGTTCTGGCCGCTGCCGAGGAGACCAAGTCCCCCGTCATCATGCAGACCACCCCGGGCACCATCAAGACCGCTGGTCTGGACTACTTCTACGGCATGGTCAAGGCTGCCGCCGAGCGCGCTTCCGTGCCCGTCGCTCTGCACCTCGATCACGGCGATGGCTATGACCGCTGCATGCAGGCTTTCCGCACGGGCTACACCTCTGTCATGATCGACGGTTCGCACGAGTCCTTCGAGGACAACATCGCTCTGACCAAGTCCGTCGCTGACGCTGGCCGCGCCATGGGCGTGCCCGTCGAGGCCGAGCTCGGTAAGGTTGGCGGCAAGGAGGACGACGGTCCTGCGGTTGAGGGCGAGAGCCCCTACACCGATCCGGCCGAGGCCAAGGAGTTCGTCGAGCGTACCGGCTGCACCTCCCTTGCAATTGGCGTTGGCACCAGCCACGGTGTGTACACGAGCGATCCGCACATCGAGCAGTCCGTGGTCAAGGCCATTCGCGACGCCGTCGACGTGCCGCTGGTTCTGCACGGCACTTCCGGTGTGCCCGATGAGCAGGTTGCCGAGGCTGTGAAGAACGGCATCTGCAAGGTCAACTACGCCACCGAGCTGCGTCAGGCCTACACCAAGGGCTTCATGGCCTACATGGCCGAGAACCCCGCCTGCTTCGACCCCAAGAAGCCGGCCAAGGAGGGCATGCGTGAGATCACCGAGCTGGTTAAGATCCGCATGACCAACCTCAACTCTGTGGGCAAAGCAGAGTAACAGCAAGGGTACTCTGATCCCACCGGACGGCTTGGGCGGGTCCCCGTACTTAGTTTCCAAAACGTCCTCGCGCATGAAGGCCCCCGTTGCCTCGCTTCTACGAAGCGTTGGCAACGGGGGCCTTCGCGCTGCGGAATGATTTTGGAAACTAAGTACGGGGACCCGCCCAAGCCGTCCTGCTCGATCGCCCTTGTGGCGTTGGGCGGAAATAATGGCGCGTTAGGGCTTCTTTGTTGATGAGGGGTTAGTATGCCCGGGCTTGGTTGGGGAATGACTTGTTTAGGGATGCTTGGAGCTTTTCGAACGATGCTCGCAGGTTGAGGATCTGATCGGTTGAGCGTTTTGCTTTTGTGGTGGGGGAGTCGAGGAGGCCGTTTCTCTGTGTCGGGGGGAAGGAGAAAAGGTTTGCATGTTTTAGGGATGGCTGCTGTGTTGCGTCATTGGAAGAATGCATGCTTATGCGGCCTCCTCGATGTCCACCAAAAGGTTGCGCACGGGGTGTGCTGCTAGGTCCCGTGCGTTGGCAGTATTATGCCGCGGCTGCTGCAAAGAAGCGCTAAAGAAAGGCTTAACCTGGTTTGGTGTTACGATGAAACTGCAGGTCAGAGGTATCGAGTAACACTCTTGAAAGGTT
>CALDBJ010000130.1 GCA_937937835.1 uncultured Collinsella sp. | reverse complement strand
ATCGCCCGCATCTAAAAACAAAAACCACCACAAAGGTGCCTGTCCCCTTTGTGGTGGTTTGAGCGTCAAAAGTGAAAGTGTCGCTACTTGGACAGCTCGTCGGCGAGAACCTCGATCTGAGCGCGCGAGGCGTCGTTGAGCGAGCCCAGCACGGTCACCTTGTTCTGCGCCAGGGTGATGTCCTTCATGCCCTCGAGCTCCTTGGTCATAACCTTGGCAGCGGTGGGCGCCCAGGAGCCGGCCTCAACGAGCGCCACCGTACGGTTCTGATAGGCGTGCTCGGCAAGCGTGTGGATAAAGGTGCTCATGAACGGGAAGATCTCGCCCTGATAGGTGATGGAGGCGAGCACCAGACGGTCATAGCGGAACGCATCCTCAACGGCCTCGGCCATGTCGTCGCGAGCCAAGTCAAAGACGGAAACCTTCTGGCCGCGGGCCTCGAGCGCAGATGCAAACTCCTCAACGGCGGCCTTCAGATGGCCGTACACGCTCGCATAGGCAATCGTGATGCCCTCGTCCTCGGGCTGATAGCTCGACCAGGTGTTATAGGTGTCGAGGTAATAGCCCAGGTTCTCGGTCAGTACGGGGCCGTGGAGCGGACAGATGATTTGGATATCCAGATCGGCGGCCTTCTTGAGCACGGTCTGCACGAATTTGCCGAACTTACCGACGATGCCAAAGTAGTAGCGGCGCGCTTCGCAAGCCCAGCCTTCCGGGTCCTCGATGTCGTTGGCGCCGAACTTGCCAAAGCCGTCGGCACTAAAGAGCACCTTGTCGGTGGACTCGTAGGAGAAGATCACCTCGGGCCAGTGCACGTTGGGGGCGCCGACAAACGTTAGGCTGTGACCGCCCAGATCGAGCACGTCGCCCTCTTTGACGACCATCTTGCGCTCGGGGTAGTCGGTGCCAAAGTAGTTGACCATCATGCGGAAGGCACCCATGCTGGCCACAATCTGTGCCTGGGGGTAGCGCTCCATAAAGGCGGCGATGCCAGCAGAGTGATCGGGCTCCATGTGATGGATAACCAGGTAGTCGGGCGTACGTCCATCGAGCGCGGCCTCGAGGTTGCCGAGCCACTCGTCGACAAAACCACCGTCGACCGAATCGGCGACAGCGATCTTCTCGCCCAAGATAACGTAGCTGTTGTATGCCATACCATTCTCGGACACATCGTACTGGCCCTCGAACAGGTCAATGTCGTGATCGTCGACGCCAACGTAGCGGATATCCTTGGTGATCTCCATCAGGCAAAGCCTCCTAGATAGACAAAATAACCCGTCTATCATAGCACTCGGCAGCATTCCAACTGTTATCTGCCGGCATCCTTACCGATTGTTATTGAAATACGATAAATCGCCGTTTACCTGCGCAAACTATGAGCGTGGTATCGCCGTGCTATGTCGAATAATGAGCTGGCCGGGAATACGAATGGCAACGGTTTTGCCCGCCGTACCCGCCTCGGGAACCGCATGCTCGAATACCTCGCGTCCGCGCTGATGTAGATCGAATCGAACGGTCGTGAGCTCGTTATGCGCGACAAAATCATCGAGCGAATCGTCGACACCCACCACGCTCACGCCCTCGGGCACGCGCAGGCCGCTATCGCGCAGCGCTGCAATCGCGCCATTTGCCATCTGGTCGTTTGCCGCGTAAATCGCCGTCATGGTGCGATCGTGCTCGGCCAGGTACCTGCCGGCCTCGTAGCCGCTGTTGGCAGACCAGTCGCCCTCGAGCGGCTCTGCCGGCTCGATGTGTTTACGCTCGAGCGCATCCTGCCAACCGGCTCGACGAAATTGCTCGTCGACCGAGAACGACGGGCCGCCAATATAGCGAATCTGCCCGTGCCCCAGCTTAAACAGGTGATTCATAAGCAAGAGCGAGCAGCCGTAATGGTCGGAATCGACCGTAGTCACGCGCGGATGCGCGTACATGGTAACGATGACCGTTCCAATGCCCGGCAGTGGGTCAAACGTCTCAAAATCGGGCGCCATGCGGCTCATGCCGATGATGATGCCGTCCACCGGCAATGCGGCCATACGACGCGTGGCCTCGGCAAGCGAGAATTCCTCAGTCTTGGACATCTCGACCAGCGTGATGGCGCAATTATGCTCGCGAGCAGCGCTGGCGATGCCGTCGATCATTGAGAGGTTGCCAAACTTGGTGACATCGTTGATGCATAGGCCGACCGAATGGTAACGGCCGTCGCGCAGCGAGCGACCGGCGTAACTCGGACGAAAGCCGAGCTCTTGCATAGCAGCCTGCACGCGCTGGCGCGTCTGCTCGTTAACGTTGGGCAAGCCGTTGGCGACGCGCGAAACCGTCTGCTGCGAAACGCCGGCAGCGCGGGCGACGTCAGCCATGGAGACCGGACGCGTACCTGTATCGTTGGACGGGCGCCTTGCCACAGGATCACCTTCACCCTTGCGAGATTTGAATAGCGTGAATGCCGGCCCGGGCAGAAATACATCCCGCGCCGAGGCCCGCTATCGTCGGACGCATGTTAACGTACTCTACTTTTTCTATCTGCATCTCTTCTGCTTTATAAGTCCATACGGCAGTACCGTTCACGGCTGTATTTCTACCGATTACCGGATTCTCAAAAAGTGACAAGCGATGTGTTATGAGTACGTTAGCATAGCCCGTAACGTGCGGTATCGTGAACACTTGGTTCATACCGCTACAAGTTGTTAACGTACTCATAACGACGCAAAACCCACCCGGGCACGCCAAGGAAAGGACTCCCATGACCACCCCCGACGAAAAGACAATCGCCACGCTCACCAAGCTGTTCGAGGAGGAGTTTGGCCCCATCGGCGACCGCCAGGTGCTCTACGTGCACGCGCCCGGCCGTTCCGAGATCAGCGGCAACCACACCGACCACGAGGGCGGCCACGTTATCGCCGGCTCGCTCGATGTCGCCGTCGACGGCATCGCCGTGGCAACCGATTCCAACAAGGTTCGCGTAGCCGACGAGGGCTACCCCACCTTTGAGATCACACTCGATACGCTAGATGTTCAGGAGTCCGAGAAGGGCACGTCCGCAAGCCTCGTCCGCGGTATGGCCCACGAGATTGCAGCGCTTGGTGTTGAGCCCAAGGGCTTCGACTTCGCCTTTACTTGCTCCGTCCCTTCGGGCGGCGGCCTATCCAGCTCCGCTGCCGTCGAGGCCGCGTACGGTCGTGCCATGGAAACCCTCTGGGGCGCACCCGCCATCGAGCCTGTCGCGCTCGCCCAGATGAGCCAGCGCACCGAGAACAACTATTACGGCAAGCCCTGCGGTCTTATGGATCAGGCAGCCGTGTGCCTGGGCGGCCTTGCCTACATGGACTTTGAGGACCAGGCTCAGCCTAAAACCCAGAAGCTCGAGCTCAACTTTGAGGATCACGGCTACGCGCTCGTGCTCGTTAAGGTCGGTGCCGACCACGTGGCCGCCACCGACGACTACGCCGCCGTTCCGCGCGAGATGCAGGACGTCGCTGCCGAGTTTGGCAAGGCGCGCCTATGCGAGGTCGACGTTGCCGACTTTGACGCCAAGCTCCCCGAGCTGCGCGCCAAGCTGGGTGACCGCGCCTGCCTGCGCGCCATTCACTACTGGTACGAGAACGGCCTGGTCGACAAGCGCTGGGCGGCCCTGAACGCCGGCGACATCGACCAGTTCCTGGTCCTGACGCGCGAGTCCGGCGCCAGCTCTGCCATGTACCTGCAGAATGTCGTCGCCAAGCTGGGCTCCGAGCAACCTTCCATGTATGCCCTGGCACTGGCCGAGCACGTGCTCGACGGCCGCGGTGCCGTTCGTATTCACGGTGGCGGCTTTGGCGGCACCATCCAGGCCTTCGTGCCGCTCGACCTGGTCGACACCTTTATCACCAAGATGAACAGCTGGCTGGGCGAAGGCTCTGCCCGCCACTACGCAATTACTGACAAGGGGGCTTACGCGGCATGGCTGTAATGACCGACGTGCGCGAGGCTGCGCAGGGCCTTATCGAATATGCCATCCACCGATCGATGATCGGACAGGACGACCGCATCTGGGCCTACAACACCATTCTGGAATGCATCGGCGCCACGGGCCCCGCGCTCGACATGGCCTGGGCGCTCCAGGTTGAGAAACTATCGCTCTTGCACCCCGATACACTCCCCGACTTTGATCTTGAAGGCACGCTTGCCGCGCTTTCCGAGGCCGCCGTTGCCAACGGTGCCGCCGAGGACACGGCATCGGGCCGAGACCGCATCGCCATGCGCATCATGGGCGTACTGATGCCGAGGCCTTCAGTTGTAAACGAGGAGTTCAACGGACGCATGGGCGTCAACGAGCCCCGCGCCGCGACCGACTGGTTCTATGGTCTGTGCTGCGACGCCGGCTACGTGCGCCGTGCCGCCATCGCGCGCAACATCAAATGGAGTACTTCCACCAACTGGGGTGACCTGGAGATCACCATCAACCTGTCCAAGCCCGAGAAAGACCCGCGCGATATTGCCGCAGCCGGTGCCGCCAAAAACACGGGCGAGAAGTATCCCGCCTGTCAGCTCTGCATCGAGAACGAGGGCTACCCCGGACGCTCCGCCGCAGCCGACGGCGGCGCTCATCCCGCCCGTCAGAACCTGCGCGTTATTCCCATTCAGCTCGACGGCGAGCGCTGGGGCTTCCAGTACAGCCCGTATGCGTATTTTAACGAGCACTGCATTACGATGAGCTCCGAGCATCGCCCGATGCACGTGGACCGCAAGGGGCTGACCTGCCTGCTCGATTTTGTGGACCTGTTCCCGCACTACTTCATCGGCTCCAACGCCGACCTGCCCATCGTGGGCGGCTCGATCTTGTCGCATGACCACTTCCAGGGCGGCGCGCACGAGTTCCCCATGATGCATGCCGCTGAGGTCTCGCAGTTTAGCGTGCCCGGCTTTGACCAGGTCAGCGGTACCGTGTTGCAGTGGCCGCTCTCGGTGCTGCGACTGCGTTCGCACGACCGCGCCCAGCTGCTCGACGCCGCCGAGAAGATTATCCTTGCCTGGCGCGAGTGGACCGATGAGTCGGTTGGCGTCGTCGCGCACACAGCCGATGGCGTGGCGCACAACACCGTGACGCCCGTCATCCGCCGCGTCGACTCCCGCGGCAATGCCGGCGGCGAAATCTACGAGGCCTACCTGGCGCTTCGCTGCAACATCACGACTGACGAGCATCCGCTGGGCGTATTCCACCCGCATGCCGAGTACCACCACATTAAGAAGGAGAACATCGGCCTGATCGAGGTCATGGGCCTGGCCATTTTGCCGCCACGCCTGGTTCCCGAGCTCGGCGCCGTCCGCGAGCACCTGCTGGCCGCCAAGGTCGACGCAAGCTACGACCTTGGCGCCGCACTCGAGGGCGACGACCTTTGCCGCAGCCACGCCGCATGGGCCGAGGATGTCTTTGCACGCCGCGCCGATGAACTTACGACCGACAACGCCATCGATATCCTGCACGAGGAGGTGGGCGTGGTGTTTGGCCACGTGCTCGACAACGCCGGCGTCTTTAAATGGGACGAGGCAGGACGCGCCGCCCAGCAGCGCTTTATCGACTCGCTGTAGCACGCGAGCTCGAACGCACGCACTTAACAAATAGCGCCTACACGACCACGGCGCCCGCCGGCAACATCGCCGACGGGCGCCGTTTTCTGATGCAAGGGTAGCTAATTTGCACCAAAACAAGGAGTGTTCCAAACTGCCGGCAGAGAAGGAACGTCCCCAGGTGCCGACCTAAACTCCCACATTATTCGATGGAAAAACGTGGTTGCCTCACACATTATTCGATGGAAAAACGTGGTTTACTCCCACATTTTTCGATGGAAAGACCGAAACGGTCTTATACTAACCATGATCGTTAGGAGGCAGTATGCAGCGACAGCTAATGGACGAACTCATCGCTTGGAAATCTAGGGCAAACCGCAAGCCCCTCCTGCTTAAGGGGGCCCGCCAGACGGGAAAAACCTGGCTTCTTAACGAATTCGCAGGCCAGCAGTATCAAAACGTCATCCGCTTTGACTTTATGCTCGAACCGGGCGCACGTTCGCTGTTCGACGGAAGCCTTGACCCCAAACGCATCATCTCCCAGATAGAGCTCCTGCGCGGCCAGACCATAACGCCGACAGACACGCTCATCATCTTCGACGAAATCCAAGAGGCACCGCGTGGCATCACCTCGCTCAAATACTTCAACGAGCTGGCGCCGGAATACCATATCGTGGCAGCCGGCTCCTATATGGGGCTCGCGCTCCGACGCGAAAACGAGTCGTTCCCCGTCGGCAAGATCGACCAGCTCACCATGCGCCCCATGGGGTTTGTCGAGTTCGTTCGTGCCGTCGATGGCGATCCACTCGCAGATGCCATCCTTGCCGCAGACATGGACCTGCTGACAAACGTTTCCGAAAAGCTCGAGCGCCTGCTCAAGGAATACCTCGTTGTCGGTGGCATGCCAGAAGTTGTCTCCGCTTTCGCCACCTCCCACGATTTCATCGAGGCCCGCAGGCTTCAGCAGCAAATCATCGAAGCTTATGAATCCGATTTTGGCAAGCATGCGCCAGCCCGCATCGTCGAGCGCATGAGGCTGGTTTGGAAATCCCTTCCCGGCCAGCTCGCAAAGGAAAACAAGAAGTTCGTCTACGGCGCGCTTCGTCCCGGGGCGCGCGCACGCGATTTTGAGGAAAGCCTCCAGTGGCTCATGGACTACGGAATCGTTCATAAGGTACCACGTGTTTCCGCCCTAAGAGCACCGCTCACAAGCTACGAGGATCTCTCGGGCTTCAAGCTGTTCTGCATCGACACCGGCATCCTCGGAGCACTCTCCGGCCTCTCGCCAGCCATTGTTCTGAACGGGCCCGCTGTTTTTACGGAGTTCAAAGGCTCGCTGACCGAGCAATACGTCGCACAGGAGCTTTTGCTCCAAGGCAATACCCCCGCGTATTGGTCATCCTCCTCCGGCAATGCAGAGACTGACTTTGCCGTCGACCATGCGGGGACCGTGCTTCCGCTCGAGGTCAAGGCGGCAGAGAATCTCAAAGCAAAGAGCCTGAGGATTGCCTGCGAGAAGTTCAAGCTCGAGCGCTGCGTGAGAACATCGTTAGCGGCATATAGAGACGAAGGCACGCTCGTCAATATTCCGCTCTGGGAGATTGGGCAAATCGACAAGCTGGCATAGGCGCTGTGGAGGGGGCGCCCCGTAAGGAGTGTCCCAAACTGCCGGCAAAAAAGGAACGTCTCTATCTGCCGCATTCCCGAAGCAAGGCGACGCCGATGTTTTGGCAACGGCAGCGAGCGGGCCGCATTTGAGACAAGGTGACGTGAAACGAAAGGGCGCTGACCTTCTGGTCGCGCCCTTGAAGTTGAACGTCAGATTGTCCAAATGCGGCCCGCGCAGCGTCGAGCCGTTACGCGGTTTGGTAAAACCGCGTAACCCTACAGCTCCGTTACTTCAACGTTGTTGTAGATCTCGTCCCAGCGGTCCATGACCAGGTGGCCGGTCTTGGGATCCATGGCGTTGAGCTTGCCGCAGGTATTGGCGGTCTTGAGCACCGTGACGTCGTCGGCACCAGCCGCAATGGCATGCGCAAAGCCGGCGATGGTCGAGTCACCGGAACCCGTTGCGTTCACAGCCGCAATCGCGGGCGTCTTGGCGCGGAACGCGCGGCCCTCATGGAAGCCCACCGAACCGGCAGCGCCCATCGAAACGACAACCCAGGGGATACCGGCAAAGCGGTCATCGGCGGCAAGCGCCTCGCGCAGGGCATCGACATCATCGGTCGTAAAGGACGTACCCAGCAGGCCGTTAATCTCGGTCAGGTTGGGCTTTACGAGCTCAGGCTTAGCGTCGGACTCCAGCGCGGCCTCCAGCGATGCACCCGAGGTATCGAGCAGCACCTTGGCGCCCGCCTCCTCGGCGATCTTGACGAGCTCGGCATAGTAGCCGGCATCGACGCCACGCGGCAGCGAGCCCGAAAGCGTCACAACGTCCGCCTTCGCTGCAAGCTCGGCAAACTTGGCCGTAAAGGCCTCGAGCTCGGCCGGGGCGATCTGCGGGCCGCTCTCCAGCAGCTCGGTCTGATTGCCCTCGTGCAGAATATTCAGGCAAATGCGCGTCTCACCGGCGATGGGCACAAAGTCGTTCTTGACGCCGTCGGCATCCATGAGCTCGGCCATATAGGCACCCATGTGGCCACCGAGTAGACCGGTCGCGAGCACGTCATCGCCCAGCTGCAGCAGCACGCGGCTCACGTTGAGGCCCTTGCCGCCAGCGGTCTTTTCGGGCGTCACGCGGTTTACATCGTCGATGATCAGCTTATCGAGCTGATAGCGCGTATCAATCGACGGGTTCATGGTAACGGTCAGAATCATATTGAACTCCTGTTTCCGGGGCACGACACGCGCGGCCCCAAACATACGATAGCTCGTTAAAGGATCTCGATCTCAAAGCCGCGGGTAACGGTCTCCCCCGGCTTGGCCACCAGGCAGCCACGCTTGTGCTCCAGGATATCGTCCTCGTCGGAGCAGGTAGACAGGCCGCCCCACGGTTCCACGGCCACAAAGTCACCCTCGGGCTTGCTCCACACAATCAGGTACGGCATATCGGGGAACGTCAGGCGCACGCCCTTGTCCTCGGTCTTCTTGGTCAGCGTAACCACGCGGCTCTCGAGCACGTCAAAGATGGTCTCCGCGAAGTCGAAGAGTTCGTGGGTCAGCGGCAGGTCATGGCCAGCCATCGGGTTCTTGCTGCGATGCTCAACATCAATCAGGCCCGTCGAGGGAACGGCAGTACAGAGCTCGGCGGCCTCGCGCTGCTCAAAACGGAGCTCGTAGTCGTCATAGGACTCGCCCTCGTCGAGCGGGCACTTAAAGCCAGGGTGACCGCCCACAAAGAACGGCATGTCCTCGGTGCCCTCATTGGTCACCTCGTACGACACGGCCACCTTTGCCGCATCGATCGTGTAACGAGCAACAATCTTAAACGGATACGGGTACTGCTCGAGCAACTCGGCATGGTCGGCAGAGCTTAGGCTCAGCGCAACCATGTTGTCGCCCTGCTCCTCGAGCTTCCACTCCTGCTTGCGAGCAAAGCCGTGGCGGGCGAGCTTGACCTCGCGGCCGCCCATGGTCATTGCGTGACCGTCGCGAAGGCCGCCGCAGATCGGGAAGCAAATGGGTGCCTGGCCCGACCAGACCGCCGGATCGCCCTGCCACAGGTACTCACGGCCGTTGGCCGTAATAGAAGTGAACGATCCGCCAGCCGTGCTCAGTGCTACGCGGATAGAACCGTTATCAAGAACAAACTCCATAGGAGCCTTCCCTTTCTTACGACAGCCCGCCAAGTCAATAGGGCTTATAGAAAACCGGCCCGCGCCCCCTCACAGAAACGCGAGCCGTCAATTGAAAAGCTGCAAATCGCCAAGTACAGCCAAGAGCGAAGCACTCAAGCCAAGCAAGCAAACGTGTTATCGGAGCAGCTCGCCGTACCAGAACACTTCGCAACAACAGGGGCGATCTCACAGGTCACTCAAACGTCAGCGAGCGGCGCTCAGGTGCCCCAGGTCGCCGCGAAAGAGGAGCGACGCGTACTTCATGTACGCGAGCGACGGTTTGAGCGGCGAGATGGGGTGCCTGAGCGCCGCGCAGCGTCGACCGGTCCGGCGTTCGGCAGAACGCCGGAACCTAATTAGTCGTGGTATTCGCCGCGGTCCCACTTCTCCAGGAACTCGTCAAAGAAGTGCGGGTCAGCCTGAGCCTCGGCGTCGGCCTTATTGCAGGCATCGATCTTGGCGATCAGGGCATCGTGCTCGGGAGTCTTCTCGTAGGGCTCCTCAAGGAAGGCAAGCATGATATCGGCCATCAGGAACTCGCCGGTGATCTTGCCGCCAAAGCCCACGATGTTGGCGTTGAGCTCGCGACGGGCATACAGGGCAGAGGTCATGTCGCGGACCAGGGCGCAGCGGGCGCCGGGAACCTTGTTGACGGCGTTGGTGATGCCGATGCCGGTGCCGCACAGGGCCACGCCAAAGTCGGCCTTGCCGCTGGCAACGGCCTCGCCCACGGCCTTACCGTAGATGGGATAGTGCGTACGGGTGTGGCTGTAGGTGCCGCAGTCGAGCACCTTGTAGCCAGCCTGCTCCAAGCGGTCGGCCAGATAGATCTTCTCGTCCGTAACGATATGGTCGCAACCGATTGCGATGGTCTTCTTCATCAGAACGTCCTTTCGTCTGAATTCACAAGTTGAGGTAGAAGTTCGAGTTCTCGGTGGCTCTCGTTAGGCCATCTTGTTGAGCATGTCGACACGGATCTGGTGACGGCCGCCGGCGTACTGTGCACGCAGGAACTCGCGGGCGATCTTCTTGGCGACCTCGGTGCCCACAACGCCCGGGCCCATGGTGACCATGCGCGAGCCGTTGTGCTCGCGGGTCATGTAGGCGGAACGCTCGTCGGAAATGTTGGCGACGACCATGCCCTTGATCTTGACGGCGGCCATATAGGAGCCGACGCCGTACTTATCGAATGCGAAGCCCTGGGAATCCTTGTGCTCCAGCAGGTCCTTGGCAACGGCGGTCGCGGAATCGACAAAGTCCGCGGCAGGGGTCTCGGAATAGTCGACGACCTCGTGACCGTCGGCGATGAGCATCTCCTTGATGGACTCCTTCATCGACATACCGTCGGCATCGGAAGCGATTACAACCCTCATGACATCCTCCTTGAGAGATACGCAGGTGCGTAGTTTCTGTTTGGAAGTGTTGAATCGCGTTCAGGTCCGGGCATCTGAATGTGCGGTTCTTCACTGTTCATGTTTATTTGAACACATTCGAACAGTAACTGCAACAACTATTTGTTTATCTTTGTTCTTTTTTGAACAAATACCGTTCACAGATGATTGCTGACCGTTTGGACCGGGCGCGGACATAGCGACCATGTGTTCAACAAGCAAAAGTGCGGCCGAGAACTCGTCTCGGCCGCCCTTCTCACGGTTGATCTTCCAAGGATCGCTTTGCCGCCTACTCAGACTGCCCGCTCTTCTTGGCATGTCTGGACGGAGCGCTCAAGAAACGACCCGTCAGATAGTTCGCGGGACCGGAGATATCGATCCCCAGTAGCACGTGTCCTAGCCATAGGAACGCCACGAGCACCAGTAGAGGAATCACACACGAGGTCACGATCATCACAATGACGCCTTCGATGAGGTCGGTCACCTGCTGCACGATCTCGTCGGTCATCTGCTTGGCACCACTGGTTACCGACGTAACAAGGCTCGATGCCCCATCGGTCAACTGCTCGAGCACGTTTTTGGACTCCGTGGCCTCAGATTTTTTCTTGGTCGATTTTGAGCTGGTCTCGGCTGACTTGTCCGTGGTATCGGTCTTTTCCGCAGCGTCCGCAGCCTTTTGCTCAGCTTGCTCAATACTTACGCGATACGTTTCATCGACCTTCTGCGACACCCATACGCTCGCAGGCACGAGCGCCATGCCGATCACGGCAACCACCAGCACGCGTGTCGCCACACGGCGCAGGACAGCGCTCGTGCTCCAGCGCCCGTGAATGCCGAGCGACACCGCAAAGAGCACTAACGCAAACGGGATTAAGATGCCCAGGCCAATCGACCACAAAATCGTGAGCAAATATTTCTCTAGGTATAGCACGGCAAGCACGATACCAAGGTTGCCTGAAAGCTGCGCGAGCTCCTCGGCAACCGGCGTTCCCGTATCACCCGGCAGCGCCGTAATACCCGCAGATAGAGCAACGCATGAAGCCGTGAGCGCCAAAACGTTGCCTTTCTTTTGGTCGATAACCTCGATGGTGGAGTCCCAAGTTTTGGTATCGGCGAAATGCGGACGAGCTACAAAGCCCGACAGCAACGCCAGCACCACGAGCGCAACGATGATACCGATCTGCAGCTTTTTGTTTGCGCACACGACATCGGACAGGCTGGGCTGCAGCTCGGTTACTGTCGTGTGCTCGGTTATCTGGACAGGACGCCCATGAGCCATCTCGTGCGCGTCTCTTTTTTGTATTGACCCGTTATCCGGCATTTGGATACCTCCTCATTCCGGCGTTTAATGCGAAAGAAAGTATACCCACCGAGCAAAAATCGAACGGGAGGACCAACGGAGCGCACCAAGACTGTCCCCAATGACCAGTCGTTTAAGAACGTCCCCAATGACTATCTCGGGATGAGTTGCGGTGGAATAGGGATTGTTTTGCGCCCGCCGGCCCCTATTCAGTCCTTATTTCACCGCAACTTGGAGGAGGACAGAAAAAGCCCTGTCGCGGGTGCGGCAGGGCTTTTGGAAGGGAACTTGGTTGTGAGGGCTCGTTAGGCGAGCTTGGCCTCGAGCTCAGCGATGCGCTTGTAGGCATCGATGGTAAAGCGGGCCTGCTTCTCCAGGATCATAGTGGTCATGAGAGTGTCCTGAGCGTGAGCCATGATGAAGGTCATCTCCATCTCGCCACCGCCGGCCTCCTGCGAAAGCAGCTTGGTCTGCGTGTCGTGGGCGCCGATAAGTGCATCGCTGGCATCCTTGTGCAGCTGTTCGGCCTTCTCAAAGTCACCCTCGCGAGCAGCATCGAGCGCTGCAAGCAGATCGGTCTGGGCGTCACCTGCGTATGCGACAATCTCGAATCCAACCATCGAGATTTCTTCTTTGGTTGCCATATTGCGTTCCTTTCACATATGAACCAATGGAGAGCATCGCGTCCGGGCATACGCGCTGCGTTGTGTATGACAGAAACAATAACATTCAAACAAAAAAGAACAGCGCAAAACGTAATTTTGAGCTATGAACGGTCACTATTCGCCCGTGAACGGTTTTTAAACCAATCTGAACAATATCGAACACAATTAGCGGCAACCCAAACAGACCCGCGCCCTAGCGCACATCGCGCACCGTATCGCCCTCGACGAGCACGCCCGGAAACAGCATGTGCTCCACACCGGGTGCAGCGCCCTCGGCGCCGGCAATCTTGTCGACCGCCCACATGCCGACGCGTTTGTTGTCAAAGCGCACCGTGGTCAGGCGACGATCGGGTACGATATCGCCCAAACTATCGTCAACACCCACCACGCTTACGTCCTGGGGCACGCGCTTCCCGCGCGACTCGAGCCCACGGATGCAGCCATATGCCATGGCATCGTTGGAAGCATAAATGGCCGTACAGGTCGGATCGTCCGCCAGAGCCTGACCGGCAGCATATCCACTCTGCGCTGTCCAGTCGCCGCGCACGAGCTGCGGTGGCTCGATGCCATGCGCACGCAATGTCTCGCGCCAGCCTTCCTCGCGCCGCATGCCCGAAAACGAGCGCTCGGGACACGAGATAAAGTGCACGGTCTTGTGCCCCTGCCCCAGCAAGTACTCGACCACTTGGCGCGAGCAATCGAACTGGTCGTTATCGACCGTTGAACAGAGCGGGTGCTCCAGCATGGTAACGAGCACCGTCTGCATACCGGGCAGCGGCTCAAAGGTGCCAAAGTCCGCCGGCATGCGGTTCATAATCACAACCATGCCGTCCACCGGCAGTGCGCTCATGCGCGACGATGCGCCCTCGAGGGTATACGGATGCCCGTCTACTTTAGTGAGAGTGATGGCATAGCCGTGCTTATCGGCGGCGGCGGCAAAGCCCTCCATACGGTCGAGGTTGCCGGTGCCGGTAATATTGAACATGGCGACGCCGACGGTCTTAAACTTACCGCGACGCAGCGATCGACCGGCAAAATTGGGGCGATACCCCAGCTCGCGCATGGCGGCACGCACGCGCTCCTTGGTCTCGGGGCGCACGCTGGGCGAATCGTGAACGGTGCGCGAGACCGTCTGTTCCGAGACGCCCGCGAGACGCGCCACATCCTTAACGGATACCGATTTTTTAACAGCGGCCATAGGTCGATCTTTCTATGTCAACGATGCCATTGGTGACACCCTACGCAGTCATTTTTAACGCCTTCAAGTATATCCAACGCCTCCCCCACCATACGCTCACCACCCAAAACCTACCGTTCACCGACATTTTTGCTTCCCCGAACAGCTTTTGTCGACCAAATGTTAACGTTGCCATTGTGCAAACACAGAGCCACCGGGCGGCTCAAACGTTTACGCGCAAGGAATCGACGGTCCACAGGCACAGGGGCCATCGGTTCGCGTCTTATTTTGTGTCGCAAAATGGCAACGTCAACATTTTGGCAACCAAACGTCAAAAGCTACCATCGTTGCCAACCCACCGACTCTTAGGAGCTTTGCATGGAGCAACTCATCGCCATCATCGAAAAGGGGCAGCCCTTTTTCAACGCGATCGCCCGCAACAAGTACCTCAAGGCGATCCGCGACGGTTTTATCTCCGTCATCCCCATCATCATCTTCTCGTCCATCTTCTGCCTGGTAGCCTCGGTTCCCAATATCTGGGGTTTCTACTGGCCCGATGACATCAACAACGCCCTATGGAAGTGCTACAACTACTCCATGGGCATCCTGGCCATCGCCTGTGCCGCCACCACGGCCAAGCACTTCGCCGACGCTCAGAACCGCGATCTGCCCAAGAACAACCAGATCAACTTCATCTCGTGCATGTGCGCGGCCATCATCGGCTTCTTGCTCCTTTCGAGCGACACGATCGCCACGGACGCTGCCAGCGGCTTCAACACCACCTACCTTGGTTCCAAAGGCCTGCTGACCGCCTTTATCGCTGCGTTTGTGACCGGCATCATCTACAAGTTCTTCATTAAGCGCAACATCACCGTCAAGATGCCCGAGCAGGTTCCGCCCAACATCTCGCAGACCTTTAAGGACATCATCCCCTTCTCCGTCTGCATCACCGTCTTTTGGGTCTTTGACATCGCCTTCCGCGCTGCTTTTGGCTTCTGCTTTGCCCAGGGCGTCATCCAGGTGTTCCAGCCCCTGTTCACCGCTGCTGATGGCTACATCGGCCTCGCTGTGATCTACGGCGCTATGAGCCTCTTCTGGTTCGTGGGCGTCCACGGCCCCTCGATCGTCGAGCCCGCCATCGCCGCCGCCCTCGTTGCCAACATGACCGACAACCTGGCTGCGTTCCAGGCCGGCCAGCACGCTTCCGCTGTCCTGACCCAGGGTGCCCAGTACTTCGTCGTCTGCATGGGCGGCACCGGCGCCACGCTCGTCCTGGTCTTTATGTTCTGCTTCCTGGCCAAGTCTCAGGAGATGCGCGCCGTCGGTAAGGCCGCCATCGTCCCCGTCTGCTTTGCCGTCAACGAGCCGCTGCTGTTCGCCGCGCCCATCGTGCTCAACCCCGTCTTCTTTGTCCCGTTTGTCTTTGCCCCGATCGCCAACATCTGGATCCTCAAGATCTTTATCGACTTCTTGGGCATGAACGGCTTTATGTACACCCTGCCTTGGACCGTCCCCGGCCCCATCGGCACCATCATGGGCCTGGGCTTCCAGCCGCTCGCCTTTGTGATGCTCGCCATCATCCTGGTCGTCGACTTTGCCCTGTACTATCCGTTCTTCCGTGCCTATGACGCCCAGAAGTGCGCCGAGGAGGCCGAGATCTCCCAGGAGGAGCTCGACGCCAAGAACGCCGAGAAGGCCGCCAAGCTCAACGATGCCTTCCAGGGCAAGGCTGACGCCAAGAGCGTTGCCGCCGGCGCTGCTGCCGAGGCCGTGAAGTCCGACGCCCCCGCCGCTGCCACCACAGAAGCTACAGCCGCCAGCGACCTCAACGGCAAGCGCGTGCTCGTGCTCTGCCAGGGCGGCGGAACCTCGGGCCTGCTCGCCAACGCACTGGCCAAGGCTGCCAAGGAGCGCGGCATCGATCTTGAAACCGCTGCCGAGGCCTATGGCAACCATGTCGACATGCTCCCCGACTTTGACCTGGTCGTCCTGGCCCCGCAGGCCGCCAGCTACCTGGCCGACCTGCAAAAGGACTGCGAGCGCGTGGGCAACAAGTGCGTCGCCTGCCGTGGCAAGCAGTACATCGAGCTCTCCCAGAACGGCGATAAGTCTCTCGCCTTCGTGAGTGAGCAACTTTCGAAGTAAGTAACGCCCAGGGCCAGCCGACCATCCAAGACCGGCTGGCCCTTCGATTTAGACGATTGGATCATCATGTCCGTTAATCCTGCTAGCGTCACCAACCCGCCCGCGCAGTTTCCCGAGGACTTTGTCTTTGGCGGCGCCACCGCTGCCTACCAGGTAGAGGGCGAGACCCGCACTCACGGTAAGGGCAAGGTTGCCTGGGACGACTTTCTGGAGGCCCAGGGGCGCTTCTCCCCCGATCCCGCTTCGGACTTCTACAACCAGTACCCCGTCGACCTGGAGCTGTGCGAGGAGTTCGGCATCAACGGCATTCGCCTCTCCATCGCCTGGAGCCGCATCTTCCCCAACGGCACCGGCGAAATCAACCCCGAGGGCGTCCAGTTCTACCACGACCTCTTCGCCGAGTGCCACAAGCACCACGTTGAGCCGTTTGTCACGCTGCATCACTTCGATACGCCGCTGTCCCTCTTTGAGAAGGGCGACTTCCTCAACCGCGAGACCATCGACGCCTTTGTGGACTTTGCCACCTTCTGCTTTAAGGAGTACGCCGACCAGGTGACCTATTGGTTCACCTTTAACGAGATCTGGGCGGACGCCTCCAACACCTACATCGAGGGTACTTTCCCCGGTGGCGTCAAGGCACATCTTGCCGAAGCCTTCCAGTGCGAGCACAACATGATGCTCGCCCACGCCAAGGCAGTACTGGCCTTCCACAACGGCGGTTTTAAGGGCAAGATCGGCGTCATCCAGTCGTTGGAGTTTAAGTATCCGCTCAACGAGAACGACCCCGCCGACATCAAAGCCGCCAACAACGAGCACGTGCTGCAGAACCAGTTCTTGCTCGACGCCACCTTCCGCGGCGACTACGCGCCCGACACCCTCGAGTGCGCCAACCGCTTGGCTGCCGTCTCGGGCGGCACCATCGAGATCCTAGACGAGGATCTGGAAATCATGCGCGAGGCCGCGCTCTACAACGACTACCTGGGCGTTAACAACTACCAGTGCCGCTTCTTGAAGGCCTACGATGGCGAGAACGACCTGCACCACAACGGTACGGGCGAGAAGGGCACTGGCCGCTGGCGCGTTAAGGGCATTGGCGAGCATGTGAACAAGCCCGGCGTCCCCACCACCGACTGGGACTGGATCATCTATCCCGAGGGCCTGTTCGATCTGCTCGTCTACATTAAGCAGCGCTACCCCAACTACAAGCAGATCTTCATCACCGAGAACGGCATGGGCTACAAGGACCCCTACAAGGACGGTTTTGTGGACGATCAGCCGCGCATCGACTACATCGAGCAGCACCTGCGCTGGTTGCTCAAGGCCATGGAGGTGGGCGTCAACGTGGGCGGCTACTTCCTGTGGAGCCTGCAGGATCAGTTTTCCTGGACCAATGGCTACAACAAGCGCTATGGCTTCTTCTACGTTGACTTTGAAACCCAGAAGCGCACGCCCAAGGCAAGCGCATACTGGTATAAGCACGTGGCGCAGACCCGTCGTCTGGACTAGCGGCTGGCGGGGTCGCCTGCCCACATAACCTGTCCCCATTTCTCAGCCGGGGGCGGCACGTCACACGGCGCGCCGCCCCCGGCCTTTTTTGGGCGGTTCGGGGGCCGCTTGTCTCAATCTGTAACATCTAGCCGAGTTTTTGGATCCTAGCTGTTACAGATTGAGACGAACAGGATTGCTCTTTCCGAAGAATCTAAATCTGTAACACGTAGCCCGCTTTTGACCGTCTACCTGTTACAAATCGAGACAGACGGAGTAGGACCTAACCCCGTATGTCCCTAACAGTCGAGCGTTCGACCAGCGTGCTCGGCACATGAATCGCCTCGATAGACGAGCTCTCTCCAATCGCCGCCTCAAACGCAAGCTTACCGACACCGCGCAAATCAAATCGCAGCGTCGTCAGCCGATTGTGAGGAACAAGTCCCCCGAGTGCGTCGTCGATACCAACCACGCTCACGTCGTCGGGCACGGACAGGCCCGCGTTCTCGAGCGCGGCGATAACGCCCAGCGCCATCTGGTCATTTGCCGCAAGCACGGCAGTCGGCGTCTGCGACCCGCCGGCAAGCACCTCGGCCGCAATCCGCTCGCCCATGGCGTACCCACTGTCCGCACTCCAATCGCCACGCAGCATCGGAGCGGCATCGACATGAGCACGACCCAGCGTATCGCGCCAACCGGCCTCACGAAAACGCGAGGAAATCGAGTTTTCCGGACCCGCCACAAACCGCATATTCGAGTGACCATGTTCCAGCAGATAATTGGTCAACAGCTCGCACGAACCATACTGGTCGGAGTCGATCGTCGTGCAGCGCGGATGCGCATACATGGACAGGATGACCGTTCGCACTCCCGGCTGGGGAACAAACTCCTCAAAATCGGGAGCCATGCGGTTCATGTTGAGAATCATGCCGTCGACGGGTCGCTCGACCATGCGGCGCGAGGCATCGGCAAGTGCATAGGGCTTGTCGCCGCCCATCTCGATCATAGTGACGGCAAAATCATGCTCGCGCGCCGCTTGCATGATACCCTCGAGCGTCGCCAGGTTACCGACACGTGTGATGTTGTACATGCACAGGCCAATAGAACGATACGACCCGCCGCGCAACGCCGCTCCAGCAAAATTGGGACGAAAGCCCAGCTCTTCCATGGCGGCCAGCACACGCTTGCGCGTCTTTTCCGTCACGTTGGGCATACCGTTGACCACGCGAGACACAGTCTGGCGGCTCACGCCAGCGAGCGCCGCAACCTCTGCCGCGCTCGCCGAACGACCATTCCTTGTCTGCTGATCCATGCCTTCCACGCTAACCTGCTTCCCAACTATTCCCCGCGCCCATGGCGCATCGTACATACATTGATAACGTGCTCATGATACCCGAGCCATATACCACAACATGAAAACTTCTGTCAATCAAAACCGCTTACCGAACAAATACAACCGTTCGCGGCTGTTTGAAGTTGTTTTGTTTCTATACATCCCAGCCGGATGTTAACGTGCTCATTGTCAAATGTTCACGTGCTCATTTTGGTTCTAATCATTTTAAGATAGTGTTTATCGGGCTTTTTCACCGCTGAACGCTAACCAGGGAGCCTCCTGAGCGCAAACGCACAATATCGAACAGCGAGACGAGAGGATGTATGCATATGTCTTTGCTAAACCGCGTACAGCAGCTGCCGAAGGGCTTTGTTTGGGGCGCCGCAACCGCCGCGTACCAAACGGAAGGTTCCACGAAGGTGGCAGGCAAGGGTAAGACCATGTGGGACGATTACCTTGTCGCCCAGGGTCGCTTTTTGCCCGACCCGGCCAGTGATTTCTACAACCGCTACGAGGAGGATATCCGCCTTTCTGCCGAGCATGGACTCAACGCCATCCGTGTGTCCATCGCCTGGACCCGCATCTTCCCCAACGGCGACGATGCCGAACCCCTCGCCGAGGGCGTTAAGCACTACCACGAGCTGTTCGCCTGCTGCAAAAAGTATGGCGTCGAGCCCTATGTGTCCCTGCATCACTTTGACTCCCCCGCCGCCCTGTTCAACCAGGGCGACTGGCTCAACCGCAAGACCGTCGACGCCTATGTGCGCTATGCCGAGTTCTGCTTCCGCGAGTTCCGCGAGGTCAAGAATTGGTTCACCATCAACGAGCTCATCAGCCTCTCGCACTCCCAATACATCCAAGGCAACTTCCCGCCCAACCATCACTTTGATGTGACGAGCGGCATCCAGAGCCAGCACAACGAGCTCGTTGCCCACGCCCGCGCCGTCAACCTGTATAAGGATCTTGACGAGACCGAGCACCTGGGCGGACGCATTGGCATGGTCAACGTCCTGACGCCGGCATATCCTGCCACCGACTCGCCCGCCGACCAGCACGCCGCCGACCTGTACAACGCCTTCTACACCGACTTCATCATGGACGGCGCCTTCCTGGGTCACTACTCCGCGCGCACCCTCTCACTCATCAACGAGATTCTGCGTGCCAACAACGCCACACTTACGGTTGAGGACAGCGACATGGAGGAGCTCGCCAAGGCGGCGCCCCGCAACGATATGTTCGGCCTCAACTACTATCAGTCGGCGTTTATCGCCGCCTACGATGGCGAGTCCACCAACAGCTTTAACGGCACCGGAGACAAGGGCACCTCGTGCTTTAAGTTTAAGGGCGTCGGGCAGCAGGTCGATATGCCGGGTATCCCCACCACCGACTGGGATTGGCTCATCTACCCGCAAGGCCTCTACGACACGCTCAAGCACATCAGCGCCACCTATCCCAACCTCCCCGTCATCTATATCACCGAAAACGGCCTGGGCCACAAGGACCCCGAGCCCGACGCAAACGGCATCGTCGCCGATCCCGAGCGCATCGACTTTGTCGACCAGCACATGGAGAAGGTGCTCCAGGCGCGCGCCGAGGGCGTCGACGTCCAGGGCTACTTTATCTGGAGCCTGCAGGACCAGTTCTCGTGGGCCAATGGCTATAACAAGCGCTACGGCCTGTTCTACATCGACTTCGACACGCAAAAACGCTACATCAAGCAGTCGGCACTCTGGTACAAGGAGCTCGCCGACACTATGGCGGACGCGCAGTAGCGCATCGCCTCGCTTTCCCCCGAGAAGGGAGCGGCCCTATGCGATACAAACCCAGCCGCTCCCCTCTCTCTCCCCCTGGGACCGACCCCGCCTGCACCCGGGCTTTTAGCAAGCGGGAGACCATATAGGTTTTCAACGTCCATGCCATTAAGATTTCATGCAAAGAGGAGCGTGAACTATGGAATCGATCGTTAAGTTCTTGGAGAAAGGTCAGCCGTACTTCGACAAGGTCTCTAAGAACATCTACCTTCAGGCCATTAAAGACGGCTTTTTGGCAGCAATGCCCATCATCCTGTCTTCTTCTGTCTTCCTGCTTATTTCGACCCTGCCGGGCGTTGTCGCCACGGTCGGCGGCTTTACGCTGCCCGACTGGTGGAACGTCGACGTCGTGAACTTCTGCAACAAGGTTTACAACTTCACGATGGGCGTCGTGGGCATCATGGTCGCCGGCACCACCGCAAGCGCGCTGACCGGCTCCAAGAACCGCCGCATGCCTGCCGGCAAGGCCATCAACGCCACGAGCACCATGGTCGCCGCCATGTGCGCTATGCTCATCTTGGCCGTTACCCAGACGAGTGCCAAGATCGACGGCGCCGATGTCTCGGTGTTCTTTACCGACAACATGGGCACCAAGGGCCTGCTGAGCTCCTTTGTCGCCGCATTTGCCACGGTCAACATCTATGCCTTCTGCATTAAGCGAGACATCACCATCAAGCTGCCCAAAGAAGTCCCCGGCGCCATCGCCCAGAACTTCCGCGACATCTTCGCCTTCAGCTTCTCCATCCTGTTTGTCGCCGTCATCGACGTTATCTGCCGCACCTGCTTGGCCGTCCCGTTTGCCAACGTCATCTCCACGCTGGTGAGCCCGCTGTTCGCCGCTGCCGATTCCTACGCCGGCCTCGCCCTCATCTGGTTCATGATCCCGCTGTTCTGGTTCATGGGCATCCACGGCCCCTCGGTCGTTAAGCCTGCCCTCAACGCCGCGCTGTTTGGCAACATCACCACCAACCTCGCCACGCTGCAGGCCGGCGGTCACCCCGCCCTCGCCCTGACCGAGAACTTCGGTAACTACATCGGCGAACTCGGCGGCACCGGCGCCACGTTCATTGTCCCGATCATCTTCCTGCTCTTTATGCGCTCCAAGCAGCTCAAGGCCGTCGGCAAAGCCTCTGTCGTACCCGTGATGTTCGCCGTCAACGAGCCGCTGCTGTTCGCCGCGCCCATCATCCTCAACCCGTACTTCCTGATCCCGTTCCTGTTTGCCCCCGTGGCCAACGTCCTCATTGGTAAGTTCTTCATCGACTTTTTGGGCATGAACGGCTTTATCTATGCCATGCCGTGGGCACTCCCCGGACCGATCGGCACCTTCATCGACACCAACTTCCAGCCGATCTCTCTGGTCCTGGTTGTCGTCCTGCTGGTCGTTGACTTCTTGATCTACTACCCGTTCTGCAAGGCCTACGACAACGTCCTGTGCAAGCAGGAGGCCGAGACCCTGGCCGAAGAAGAGGCCGAGGAGACCAAGGCCGTCAAGACCGCTGCCGCCCCCGCCGTTGAGGCTCCTGTTGTCGAGACCGCTTCTGCCACCGAGGCCTCCGCAGCTCCGTCCGCCCTTAAGGGCAAGGATCTGAGGGTTCTGGTTCTGTGCGCTGGCGCCGGCACCTCTGCACTGCTCGCCAACGCGCTTAAGGAAGGCGCCGACGAGCTGGGCATCGACATTACCGCCAACGCCGGTGCCTACGGCAGCCACTACGCCATCATGGACCAGTACAACGTCATCGTCCTGGCTCCGCAGGTTCGCACCTATTACAACGAGATGAAGGCCGACACCGACCGCCTGGGCATCACGCTGCTGTCGCCCAAGGGCAAACAGTACATCGACCTCACTAAGGATCCCAAGGGTGCCGTCGCCTGGATCGAGGAAAACCTCAAGGCATAAGACGCTGACGCCACCTGCCGCTCGCAGACAAAAAATGGCCCATGCATCGATGCGTGATGCGCGGGCCATTTTGTTTAGACCGCACCCGCCCTCCTGTTCATCTCAATCTGTAACATCTAGCCGAGTTTTTGGATCCTAGCTGTTACAGATCGAGACAAACAGAACGCCCGAGCAGAAATATCTCAATCTGTAATATTTAGCTGAGTTTTTCGGTCCTAACTGTTACAGATTGAGACGAACGGGCCGAAAAACCCTACGCCCGCAGGTCCTTTACGCTGGAACGTTCGACCAACACGCCCGAGACGAGCGTACGGCTTCTGGAGCTCGGGGCTTCCAGACCTGCGACGACCTCGTTAAGCGCACGGACGCCCAGCTCGCGGTGACGGAACTTCACCGACGTCAGAATCGAGTTGGGAATCGTCTTGTAAAGCTCGTCATCAAAGCCGATCACGGACACGTCGTCGGGCACACTGAACCCTTTGTCACGTAGAGCCATCATCACGCCGTTTGCCATGCAGTCGTTAGCAGCGAGGACCGCCGTGCAATCGGGTTTATCGGCAAGCACGAGGCCCGCGGCATAGCCACTATCCGCATTCCAATCGCCTTGCAGAGGCTCGGGCGGCTCAATGCCACGCGCCTCGAGTGCCGCTCGCCAACCTTTCATACGGCACTGGCTCGACAGCGACTCTTTCTTACCAGAGACGAAGTACACGTTTTTGTGCCCGCGATTCAAGAAGTACTCGCACGCCACGCGCGCGCCGCCCTCTTGGTCGTCACTGACGGTGGAGCAGGTAGGATGCTCCATCGGCGTGATAATCACCGTCTTGAGGTCTTTCGGCGCCTCAAAAGTATCAAAGTCATCGACCATCTGACGCAGGTTGAAGATCATGCCGTCGACGGGAAGCTGCGACATCCTGCGCGCCGCATCGGCAAGGGTCATCTTCTCCCCCGCCCGCTTTTTGATCATCGTGAGCGCAAAGCCTCGCTCTTCGGCGGCATCGGCGATACCGTCAATCATGTCCACGGCACCGCCCGACAAGTGGAACAGCACAACGCCGATGCACCCGTAACGGCCCAACTTGAGCGAACGAGCGGCAAAGTTGGTTCGAAATCCGAGCGCCTCCATTGCCGAATGGACCTTATCGCGTGTCGACTCTCGCACGCTATCGGGCTCGTTGATCACGCGCGAAACCGTCTTGAGAGAAACACCAGCGGCAATCGCCACATCATTCATTGAGACATTTTTCTTGTCCATCGTTGCCACTGCTTCTCCAGTCGGTTTTACATCGCTTGTTTTTGCGTTCTAGCATACACTACCTGCCTGACTGATAAATCAACCGTTTACCGAACAATATCGACCGCTCACCCGTATATCCTTGTTGCTCTTCCAAAAATGTCTTACGTTGTCATTAACGAAATGACAACGTTGTCATTTCGCAATGCCTTCCTTAAGCAGGAAGGTTTCCGGGCAGTCCTGACCATCCATCGACGACCAGTTCCATCCACATGCATCGCGCATCAAGTAGCAAAGGAGCTCTATGGACGCCATCGTAAAGATGCTCGAAAAGCATCAACCGTTCTTTGAGAAGATCTCGAGGAACATCTACCTCCAGGCCATCAAGGACGGATTCCTTGGGTGCATGCCCATCGTCCTTACCTCTTCAATCTTCCTGCTGATCGCCACCCTTCCCGGCGTAGTTGGCATCACGCTGCCCCAGCCGCTCATCGACTGGTGCAACAAGCTGTACAACTTCACCATGGGCGTCATGGGCATCATGGTTGCCGGCACCACCGCCAAGAACTTCACGGCGTCCATGAACCGTCGCATGCCCGCCGGCAAGGTGCTCAACGACGGCTCCACTATGGTTGCCGCCCAGTGCAGCATGCTGCTGCTCGCTGTTACGCAGTTCACCACCAAGTTCAACGGCTCCGAGCTTTCGGTCTTCGATTGCACCAGCATGGGCACGCGCGGTCTGTTCTCCGCCTATATCGCCGCGTTCATTACCGTGTGGGTCTATAAGTTCTGCGTCTCGCGCGATCTGACCATTAAGCTGCCCAAGGAGGTTCCGGGCGCCATCGCACAGAACTTCCGCGACATCATCCCCTTCGGTGGCGCTGTCATCATTTGCGGCATCATCGATGTCGTCGTGCGCAACCTCATGGGTGTTCCGTTCTCCGAGCTGCTTATCAAACTGCTCTCCCCGCTCTTTACCGCTGCAGAAACCTATCCTGGCGTTATCCTTATCCAGGCAGCCACCGCGTTCTTCTGGTTCATCGGCGTCCACGGTCCCTCGATCGTCCAGCCGGGCATCGACCCCATCCGTCTTGCCAACCAGGCCGAGAACCTGCAGGTTCTGCTGGCAGGCGGCCACCCCGCCCACTCCCTCACCTTTAACATGTCGCTCGTTGGTGAGTTCGGCGGCACCGGCGCCACGTTCATCGTGCCGCTTCTGCTGATTCTCTTTATGAAGTCCAAGCAGCTCAAAGCCGTCGGTAAGGCCTCGATTGTTCCTGTTGCCTTTGCTGTCAACGAGCCGCTGCTCTTTGGCGCGCCGATGATTCTTAACCCCTACATGCTCATCCCCTTTGTTGCCGCCGGCTGCGTCAACGTGAGTGTTGCCAAGTTCTTTATCGATAACGTGGGCATGAACGGCTTCTCCTTCGTGGTGCCTTGGGCTACCCCTGCCCCCATCGGCATCTTCATCACCACGAACTTCCAGCTTATCGCCTTGGTGTTTGTCGCGATCATCATCTTGCTGGACGCCATCATCTACCTGCCGTTCTTGAAGGCATACGATAAGCTGCTCTGCGACCAGGAGGCCGAGCGCGCCGCCGAGCTGGGTCTCGAGTCCGATGGTGCTGCCACCATCGCCGCCAGCACCTCTGCGCCCGCTGTCGAGCAGACCACCGCTTCCGTCGAGCCGACCGCCGCTGCCGCCGACAGCAAGCCTGTCGCCGATCAGCCCGAACCCGCTGCCGATGCATCCTCCAAGAAGGATGTCGATGGCCTGAAGGTCCTCGTCCTGTGCGCCGGCGCCGGTACCTCTGCCATGCTCGCCAACGCCATCAAGGAAGGTGCCGCACAGACCGGAGAGAATATCGCCTCCTCCGCAGGCGCCTATGGCCAGCACACTGCCATCATGGATCAGTACGACGTCATCGTGCTCGCCCCGCAGGTTCGTAGCTACTACAACGACATGAAGGCCGACACCGATCGTCTGGGCATTAAGCTGCTCGCCCCGCGCGGTAAGGAATATATCGACCTTACTCGCGACCCCGCTGGCGCCATTAAGTGGCTCCGCGAGAACCTCGACTAGTTTCCTCCCTCTGTTGGTGCCCGGATCCCCAGTTCGGGCACCTCTCCCTATTCGAATCCCACAGAAAGGATGACTCATGACCAACCCCATGCAGTTCCCCGACGGCTTTGTGTTTGGCGGCGCCACCGCTGCTTACCAGGTTGAGGGCGAGACCCGTACGCACGGCAAGGGCAAAGTGCCCTGGGACGATTTCCTGGCTGCTCAGGGTCGCTTCTCCCCCGACCCCGCAAGCGATTTCTACAACAAGTACCCGGTCGATATCGACCTGTGCCAGCGCTTCGGCATCAACGGTATTCGCGTCTCCATCGCTTGGAGCCGTATCTTCCCCAACGGCACTGGCGAGATTAACCCCGAGGGCGTTGCCTTCTATCACGAGCTCTTTGCTACCTGCAATAAAGCCGGCGTTATCCCCTATGTCACGCTCGATCACTTCGATACGCCCGAGGCCTTTTACCAGAACGGCGGCGAGGGCTTTCTGACGCGCACGACGATCGACGCCTTTGTCGAGTACGCCAAGTTCTGCTTTGCCGAGTTCACCGAGGTCAAGCACTGGTTTACCTTTAACGAGATTCCCGCGACCGCCGAGGGCAGCTTTATCGTCGGCAACTGGCCGCACGGCGAGAAGTATCGCCTGGACAAGGCCTTCCAGCTCATGCACAACATGATGGTGGCCCACGCCAAGGCTGTCGTCGCCTTCCATGAGGGCGGCTTTGAGGGCGAGATCGGCATTGTCCAGAACCTGGAGCCCAAGTATCCCCTCGATCCCAGCAGCGCCGCCGACTGCGAGGCAGCTCGCATGGCCGACGTCATCAACAACCGCTGGGTACTCGACGCCACCTTCCGCGGCCACTATGCAGCCGACACCATGGAGGCTGCGACCAAGCTGGCCCATATCGCCGGCGGCGAGCTCGACGTCCGCGACGAGGACATCGCCGCGCTGACCGCCGCGCTCCCATACAACGATTGCCTGGGCGTCAACACCTACAAGTGCCAGTTCCTGCGTGCCGCCGAGGGCGAAAACGACATCAACCACAATGGCACCGGCGACAAGGGCTCCTCGCGCTGGTTCCTCAAGGGCGTGGGCGAGTCATGCGTGCGCGAAGGCGTACCCACCACCGATTGGGACTGGATCATCTATCCCGAGGGCCTCTACGACCTGCTGCTCCGCATTAAGAACGATTACCCCAACTACAAGAAGATCTACATCACCGAGAACGGCATGGGCTATAAGGACGACTTCGAGGACGGCTTTATCGATGACGCCCCTCGTATCGACTACATGCGTCAGCATCTCGCGTGGATCCTCAAGGCAATCGACGGCGGCGTAAACGTCGACGGTTACTTTGTGTGGTCGCTGCAGGACCAGTTCTCCTGGACCAACGGCTACAACAAGCGTTATGGCCTGTTCTACATCGACTTTGAGACCCAGAAGCGCTATCCCAAGGCGAGCGCGTACTGGTACAAGAACGTCGCGGAGACCGGCCTGCTTATGGCCTAACTTTTGCCGCATACCCCCTGTCGGCCGCATGCGAATCCCCCAC
>CALDBJ010000129.1 GCA_937937835.1 uncultured Collinsella sp. | reverse complement strand
GGAGGGCAAAGGAAAGGAGCAGCAGAATGTTCAGCACAGAAGACCTCAAGACCGCGATCGGCGCGACCGTCATCGCACGGCGAAACGCGGCGGCGCGGCTGCGGGAGGCGGGCAACCCCCGCGACCCGTTCCGGGCGCTGCCGGGGATGGAGCAGCAATTCTTTGAAGCGGCGCAGAGCGTGCGCAGCTACGACCTCGTTCTCAACTTACTTGAGAGAGAAGTGAAGCGGGAGGCGCGAAAGCGTGCGGGGCGCACGGCGCAAAGCGCGGCGGCGTTCCTTATCACGGCGGGGCTCATCCTGCTCGCGACGCTGGGCTTCGCGGCGGCGCTGCTGCTGATGCGCTGCCCCGTCCCCGCCGTGAGCGTCACCGCGTTTATAGGTGTGGCAGTCTCGCTGGGCTGGGCGGTCATTCGGAAGTAAGTCTAAGAACGATGAGAAAGGAGGGCAAGCGATGAGAGGCCCGAAGAAACGGCTGACGCCGTTCGGGAAGATGGTGGTGAAGGCGCTGGCTGACCGGGATATGAGTCGGGCGGAGCTGGCGGCCACGGTGGGCACAAGCCCGCAGTACATGAGCTACATCCTGAACGGGACACGCTCGGGTGAGAAGTACCTCCCGGCGATCATCGCCGCCCTCGCGCTCGACCCGAAGAAGGCGGAACGGGCGATCGCGGCATGACGCACGGAAGGGAGGGAACGGAGTGCCGGACGTATTCATCACGCTGGAGGAGGCAGCGGCTTTTGAAGGTATCACTTACGAGGCCATGAAGAAGCGCGTTCAAAGAAGCCCCGAACAGCATAACGTAAAGTCACAGGCCCGGGAGGGCGGCGGCAAGGATCAGGTGTTGATCTCGACAAGCTCCCTCTCGGCAAAGGCGCGGAAGGCATGGCGAGCCGTGCAGAAGGTGGAAGGGAGTGAGGTCATCATAGACAAGAGAGCACAGGAGGCCGTGCCGTGGTACGTCACCGCCGACCTGAACCAGTACACGGAGGCGAACAAGAAGCGCTTCTATGAGGCGGTAGAGTTGGCGGCACGGGTGCAGGACTTCATCGACTATGACGGCCCTGACCGCACGGGCTACGCCGAGCGGTACGCGCTGGGGCTGGGGATCAGCCCGCAGAGCCTGTACCGCTACATGAAGAACGTGCTGGAGGCGAACGCATGGGCGCTGAAGCTGGAGAAGGAGGACGGCAAGAGCCGGGACTACTTCCGGGCGCTGGCGCTGTGCCGGAAGCCAAAGGAGACGGGTACGTTCCCGAGCTTGACGGACGAGCAGAAGGCGATCATTGAGAACATCTGGTTCGACAAGCGGTTCGCGGCGAACCTCGGCACGATCGAGATGCTCTACGATCGGTTTGAGCTGGAGGCGGAGCGGCGGGAGTGGGAGGAGTATCCCTCCATCAAGACGGTGGCCCGGTACATCAAGTTCCTCATGGGACAGCGGGGTGCGGAGTCTGCCCGGTTCCTCGCCGCCAATGGGACGCGGGAGTGGAAGAACAAGCGGATGATGAAGGGCAAGCGCGACGCGACGAGCCTTCAAGTCATGGAGTATGTCGTCGGCGACGAGCACACCTTCGACTTTTGGGTGCAGTGGACGGCCCCAAACGGCAAGATCAAGGCCGTGCGCCCGAAGCTGGTTGCGTGGCTGGATATGCGCTCCCGCGCTATCATCGGCGATGTAGCGTGCGTCAACGCCAATTCGCAGACGCTGAAGGAGTCGCTGGTCAAAATGATCTACAGCAATCCGGGCGGCGTTCCCCACATCCTGCACGTCGACAACGGCAAGGATTATACTGCCGAGGTCATGACCGGGCAGAACCGCAAGAACCGCAAGCAACGCAAAATCGACCTTGACTTCGCGTTTGACTCGGAAACGGTCGGCTTCTATCAGAGCATCGGCATCCAAGAGGTCGGACGCTCGCTGCCGTATCAGCCTTGGGACAAACCGATCGAACGCTTCTTCTCCACGGTCTGCTCGAAATTCTCCAAGTGGTTTGAGAGCTACACGGGCACGCTGACAGGCTCCAAGACCTACGCCAAGCGGCAGAAGGACATCGACCAGATGCTGGAGCGCGGGGAGCTGCTGACGATGGAGGAGTTCTTCGAAGTCTGGACGGAGTGGAAGAACACCAAGTATCACACCCGCAAGCATCGCGGCCTGAGCGACGCGGGCGAGAAATGGGTTACGCCGATCGAGCTGTTCGAGAACGGCCCGCGCTATGAAAAGGCAGCTCCACCCCGAGAGTACGCGGCGATGCTGCTGATGAAGGCGGCAACCGCCCGCGTCACAAACCAAGGCATCAACAAGTTCGGCACACTCTACACGGACACGGAGCTCGCCTACTACGTCAATCAGAAAGTCAACATCAAGTGGGATATCGACGATGTCACCAAGCTCTATGTGTACGACATGGAGGGCAAGAAGATCTGTGAGGCGGTGTCCGCCGAGCTGCTCGCCTTCGGCCCGCATTGTTCTCAGGCGGCACTGGAGAAGCATCTGCGAGATCAGAAACGAAACGAGCGAGAGGTCAGGGAGTATCTGGAGGAGCGAGTCCGCCCCTACGAGCTGCGGCTCGAGGACGGTGCAAGGCCCTCGGATGCAGTGGGCATGATCGACCTGACCATCAAGGCCACGCCGAGCCAGAAGCTGGTCTCCCTGCCCAAGGACAGAATGTTCCGATCGGAACAGGCAAGCAAGACGAGCCGGAAGAAGGCCACGGACGACACCTTCCTCAACGCCAAAGGCGACAAGGCGCTCTCCCTTTTGAGAGCGATGAACGAATAATAACGGAGGTACATCATGGAAGTTACAGCAGCGGAGCGCACCGCAATCTACACCAACATCAGCCCCCTCGCACAGCGCGTGAACAACTACATCCAGACGCAGCACTCAAGCATCGCGGCGGTCGCCAAGGACATCGGCTACAGCCGCACCACCGTCTCCCGGTATCTCACGGGCAAGTATGACAGCAACCCGAACGACCTTGAGAGCAAGCTGACGGACTTCCTCACCCGGCAGACGGGCGAGGCGGTCGACCTGACGACGCCGTTGGCGGAGTCAGGGGGCAAGACGTGGCAGACGCCCGTATTCTTTGAGAGCCGGGATGCGAAGGCCGTGCTCGGTGTATGCCAGAGCTGTCAGGAGTACATTGGCCTCGGCATCGTAGTCGCCCGCAGTGGCTACGGCAAGACCTACGCCCTGCGGCAGTACGCGAAGCTCTCCCGCGTGGCCTACATCGAGTGCGACGACACTATGAGCAGCCGCGACCTTGTGGAGGCGATTGAACGGAGCATCGGGCTCCCAAACGGCTACGGCACGATCTGGCGCAGGGTGAACGGCATCCGGGAGTTCTTCAACACGAACAAGGGATACCTGCTGATCATCGACGAGGCGGACAAGCTGGTGAGCAAGTACACACAGAAGAAAATGGAGATCCTGCGGGCGGTGTTCGATCAGAGCGACGTGGGTCTTGTGATCGCGGGCGAGCCGAAACTGGAGGCGCAGATCAAGACCTACCTCGTGCGTATGGCGAACCGGGTGGACTTCTACGCCTCGCTGCGGGGCCTCTCCCCCTCGGAGGTGGAGGGCTATCTCACGGACTTCCAGATCGAGCCGGAGGCGCTGGTGGAGTTGAAAGCGCGGGCGTGCAATATGCAGACCGGGTGCTTCCGACTGCTCGACCGCACGCTCTCTAACGTCCGACGCATCCTCAAGGAGACGGGCGAGGAGACGGTGACGGTGAAGACCATAGCACAGGCGTCGTCCATGATGATGCTTTGAGGAGGGACAGCGAATATGAGAATAGAACGCATCAGCGGAGCGATCCTCATCCTGCTCTCCGGCGTGCTGCTCCTGATGGCGGCCTATGGCGGGACGCCGGAGGATCGGGACGCGACAGCGATCCTCCTGACGCTGCCGATGGGTCTTGTGGCACTGTTCACCGAGATCCCGGAGCGCGGCAAGCGCACCAAGCGAGACTACCGGGCGTAAAGCCCGCAACATTAACAAATTGAAAGGAGCCGCAAACATGGCAAGGAAACGAGTAGTCGAGGCCCCGAGCCTCCATTCATGGGAGGACGTGAACGACGCCCTCCGTCAGATCGCCGAGGCGCAGATCGCGCTGGGCGAGATCCAGAGCGATATGCAGAAGCAAATCTTAGGGGCACAGAAGGTCGCCGAGGAGCAGAGCAAGCCGCTCAACGACAATGTGGCCAAGTTGGAGCGCGAGATCAAGAGCTTCGTCACCGACCACAGGGACGAGATGGGCAAGACGAAGTCGGTGGTGCTGACGTTCGGCGAGGTAGGCTTCCGGCTCTCCACATCCGTCTCGCTGCCCCGGGCGAAGGAGAAGCTGGAGGAGATCATCCGCCGCCTCAAGTCCCGCCAGATGACGGACTGCATCGTGGTGGAAGAGAAGGTCAGCAAGGAGGCTCTGAAGAAGTACGGCGAGGACACAGTGAACGCCGTGGGCGCAACGTGGAAACAGAGCGACGTGTTCGGCTATGAGGTGAACATCGCCAAGCTGGAGCAGATCAAGGCGGGCAACTGAGGAAGGGGGCTCACGGAATGACAGCAGCAAGGACTGGGCGCAAACAGCCCTCCATCCGCACGCTGTGGGCGATCGCGAAGTCGCCGGAGCTGCACCTCACGGACGAAGACCTGCACGCGGTTGTCTACCGCGAGACAGGCAAGGAGTCCATGAAGATGCTGACGCAGGGCGAGGTCAACACTGTTGCTCGCGTGCTGCAGAACATGAAGGACAGTGTGAGTCGGAGCGTGCGGGACAAGCGCACGGACACGGGCGGCGACATCCGCACCACCGCACAGCGCCGGAAGATCTACGCGCTGTGCGAGGCGCTGGGCTGGAATGACGACCCGCGCCGCATTCAAGGCTT
>CALDBJ010000128.1 GCA_937937835.1 uncultured Collinsella sp. | reverse complement strand
TCAAACAGGAACTATTCCACCGCAACTGCGTTTTGCGAGCATGGGCCCGCAAAGAAAGAAACGGTTTTATTATTGGGCGCGTTTGCCCAGGCAAACGCGCGGCAACGCGCTAGGCGAACATCTTGACGCTCATATCGACGGGATTCGCCGTATAGCAGGACGTGGTCACGAGGCCATCAACGCCAGTCGACGCGTACTCGGCAGCGTTGTCGGGGCGAATCCCTCCCGCCGCAACTAGGGCCACATGGGGGTCGATTCCATGCAGCTCCTCGACAAGCGGTCCCAGCTCGACAACCGACACTTTGTCGAACTGGATACCGTCAACGCCCGCCTTCACCAGCCTGCGAGCATCATCGGCACCCGCCTCGACAAACAACTTTTTCTCGATGCAGCGTCGACGAATCTGGGGCAGAAGCTCAATAAACGCATCGAGTCCCGTCGCCCCAGAAGGCGCTGTCATAAACCTGGTATGGTTGTCGAACACCAACACGGTCTCGGAAAGGCCCATGCGATGCGGAAACGCTCCGCCCGCAACGATCGCCTTGGTCAGCAGATCTCTATTGCCCGGCGTGCTCTTTCGCGTCGTCAGCACCTCGCACATGGGATTGGCCGCATGCGCAGCGTCGACCATTTTGTGCGTCTTGGTTGCCACAGCCGAGTAGTGGTCGAACATATTTAGGCCGACTTTCCATAGCAGATGCAAATTGGCGGCCGAACCGCGTACACGCATAAAAGACCGCCCGGCTTCAACCTTGGTTCCCGAGGGCTCAAACCACTCGACCGTCAGGTTCAGCATAGTGGCCATACGCGCAACCTCCTCCGTGCAACAAAGCACGCAGTTCTCGCGCGTGTAATACTCCATCGCACCGAGCGCCTCACCGATTCCCAGGATATGCGTCGTAAGATCGATATAGGGGACATCCTCGGCGATAAGCTCCTCGAGCCGCGCGTCGCTTATACGGATAATGCCGGACATGGGGCCTTCTCTCTCGCATTGTTCTCAGCAGAAAAAAGCATGTCGCTTTCCCAGCCTATACGGTACAACCTCATCAGTATCGCTTGCCTCACATCTTACGCATTCGACCGAGCAAACGTCCAAGGGCGGCTCCTGCTAGACTGGTAGATTCCCAACCGTCCATCCAGGAGCCTCAATGTCGCACAAGCCCGCCTACAAGCAAGTACTTTCCATCGGCACCGCCCTGGCGTTGGGGTTTGCGCTGTTTACGGGATCGCTCGACGGAGCGCCCAAACTGTTGTCGCCGCAAAGCGATGAGCAGGCAGCGGCTCTGGCCGAAAAACAAAACGAAAGTCCCAGCCGCACCGACGACGAGGCGGACCTGGTCGATCGGCTCGAATCAGGAACGGCGAGCTCCCCGGACCCTCAAAACAGCCAGGACTCTGGCGATGGCTCCGATTCCGCCACAACCGACACCGGCGACGGCGCTTCCGCGGACAGCGCCGCCACCCCCATCGACGAGGTCGAAAACCCCGACCTCAACCGCGCCCGCGGTGTTTATCTCAGCAGCATTCCCGACTACGCCGGCAACCCCTACGTTGCCCTGCGCGCCGACAGCACGCACCCGCTCGGCACACCATCATTCACGCTCGATGAATACGAGCGCGCTACAGAAGAGGGTTGCTTTAAGAAGTTCTCCAAGCTTGACAGCCTGGGCCGCACCCGCAAAGCGCTCGCCTGCGTGGGCCCCGAATCACTCGGTCAAGGCGAGCGCGGCGATATCTCGCGTATCCATCCCGCTGGATGGCGCCAGCAGCGCTACGACTTTATTCCGGGCCAGAGCCTCTACAACCGCTGCCATCTCATCGCCTGGTCGCTCTGCGGCGAAAACGCCAACCGCAAGAATCTCCTCACCGGCACGCGTTATCTCAACGAGACAGGCATGCTGCCGTTTGAGGAGCAGATTCTCGGCTACATCCGCGAGACGGGCAACCACGTGCTCTATCGCGTCACACCCATGTATAACGAAGAGGAACTTGTCTGCCGCGGCGTGCGCCTTGAGGCGCAATCGGTCGAGGACCACGGCAAGACCCTCTGCTTCCACGTGTACTGCTACAACCTGCAGCCGCACGTGCAGATCGACTACGCCACCGGCCGCAACCAGGCATCCGGAGACTAGTGCCGACCGCACCGCCCGTAACCCAAAAATGATTCGTTTTCCTCCGTCCCCATGGGATCAAAAAAGGCCGCCCTGGATTACCCAGGGCGGCCTTTTCGTCAGCGTCCACATTGCAGGCAAAACCACACGCTACTTGGCGCGGCCCTCCTCATAGCGCTCGACCAGCTTGGCCTGAACATCGTAGGGAACCTGCTCGTAGCCAGCGGGCTTCATGGTAAAGTCACCCGTGCCGCGCGTGATAGAGCGCAGGCGCGTCGAATAATCCGTCAGCTCTGCCAGCGGCGCCTGGGCAATGACCACGGTGTCGCCGCGCTCATCGGTCTCCATACCCGTCACGCGACCGCGCGATGCCGAGATGTCGCCCATCACAGCGCCGGCGTAGCTTTCGGGAATAGTCACCGTGATTTCCTCGATGGGCTCCAGCACCACCGGGTCGGCATCGGCGCACGCCTTGCGCAGGCCGATGCGAGCCGCCGCGCGGAACGCCATCTCGTTGGAGTCGACGCTGTGATACGAGCCGTCGTACACAGCCACGCGAATGCCCGTGAGCGGGTAGCCGGCAATGATGCCGTCCTTCATGGTCTCCTGGACACCCTTGTCCACGGCGGGGATGAGCGAGCGCGGGATGCGGCCACCCACGACCTCGTCTACAAACTCATAGCCATCGCTCGTGCCGTCGGGCCCAATGAGCGGCTCAACGCGCAGCCAGCAGTCGCCATACTGACCGGCACCGCCAGTCTGTTTCTTGTGGCGGCCCTGCGCGCTTGCCGTACGGCGAATGGTCTCGCGATACGGAATGCGGATCGGCACGCTCTTGGCCACGACCTTGGTGCGATCCTCCAAACGGTTGAGCAGCACCGAAACCTGCGCCTCACCAACGGCGGAGATAATGGTCTGGCCCGTCTCCTCGTCACGATCGATGCTCATGGTCGGATCGGCCTTGCAGGCCTTCTCGATAAACGTGTAGAGCTTCTCTTCGTCGCCGCGATTCTCGGCCTCGATGGCGATGCGGTACTGCGAGTTGGGGAACTTAAACGCCGCAGCCTCGACCTTGCCGGTAATCGAGAGCGTATCGCCCGTCTCGGCCGCCAGCTTGGGTGCCACGATAATGTCGCCGGCATAGGCGTGACCGACCTCGGTCATGTCGCGGCCGCACATCACATACAGGTGAGCCAGACGGTCGCCCTTGCGCGTGCGCGCGTTGACCAGCTCAAGGCCCGGCTCAAGCGTACCCGTCAGCACCTTAATAAAGCTGATGCGACCCTGCTGCGGATCGGCCAGGGTCTTAAACACAAACGCCACCGGACGATCATCGTCGCTTGAAATCTTGAGCGAATCGCCGTCGATAAGCGGCATCTCGCCGTAGTCGGTCGGCGCCGGGAAGTATGTGGCGATGTCGTCCATCAGCGAGTTGACGCCCTGCTCCTTAATGCAATCGCCCGCAAAGACCGGCACAAAGATGCGCTCGGCGATCGCCTTCGACAGCAGGCCTTCAAGCTCCTCCTGCGTCAGCGTCTCCTCGCCTTCCAAGTACTTCATCATCAGTTCATCGTCAGCCTCGGCCACCAGCTCGCACAGATGGTCATGGGCTTCCTCGGCCTGGGCACGATACTCCTCGGGAATCTCCGACTCAACGGCTTCGGTGCCGTTGCAATGGCGCGCCTTCATGCGCACCAGGTCGATGATGCCGTCAAAGTCCTCGCCCTCACCCCAGGGAAGGGTCACGGCGCCCAGGCGCGTGCCAAAGCGCTCCTGCAGCAGGTCCATCGTGGTCGCAAAGCTGGCCTCGGAGCGCGACAGGCGGTTTACGAACACCGCACGCGCCAGGCGCAGGTCCTCGGCGGCATACCAGAGCTTAACCGTCGTAGGCTGCGGGCCGGCCTCGGCGTCGACCACAAACAGAGCCGTCTCGCAGACGCTCATCGCGGCAAAGGCGTCGCCGATAAAATCGGGGTAGCACGGGGCATCGAGCACATTGATGCGCGCGCCCTTCCAGTCGATCGGCGCGATGGTCGTCGAGATGGAAAATGCACGCTTGACCTCTTCGGGGTCATAGTCGAGCGTGGGCTTGGTGCCGTCGTGGCCGCCCAGGCGGGCGGTCTTGCCGGAAAGGTGGAGCATGGCCTCGGCGAGTGAAGTCTTGCCCACCCCGCCTTGGCCTACGAGCACCACGTTCCTTACGTTACCGGTCTTGGGAGCACCCATGATGACCTCCTTGCAGGGCCGCGCGCAATGCGCGACGCCAACGGGGAGAGTTCGCGGTCGGTGCCATCCCGGGAGCAGCATGGTCGGCAGCCGAGCCGACTCACCCTCCAAATGTCCTATGCCACCACCCTACCCTCACGGGCGGCTGTCCATGCATACCTTTCGGCGCACGTATGAATACAGGCGGCGAGAGGACAGAGCAAGTATGCCAGGCGATTATTAAACCCCATCGATACAAATAAAAGCCGCCGCAGTCCATAAGACCCGCGGCGGCTTCTTCTCAATACATAGCTGAGCTTAGCCCTCGATACGACTCAAGAACTCACGGGTACGTTGCTCACGCGGATGATCGATAACCTGCTCGGCCGGGCCCTCCTCGACAATGCGGCCTCCGTCCATAAAGACCACGCGATCGGCAACATCGCGCGCAAACTGCATCGCATGGGTCACGATCACCATCGTCATATTCTGCGCCGCCAGGTCTTTAATGACACGCAGCACCTCGGCCGTTAGCTCGGGATCGAGCGCCGAGGTCGGCTCGTCAAAGAATAAGATTTCCGGATCGAGCGCCAGGGCGCGGGCGATACTCACACGCTGTTGCTGACCGCCCGAAAGCTCACACGGCACCTTGTTCTCGTTGCCCGTCAGCCCCATTTGTGCAATCAGCTCGTGAGCGCGGGCTTCCGCCTGCTCGCGCGGACGCTTAAGCACGCGAATCGGCGCATCGGTGATGTTTTTCATCACCGTATAGTGCGGGAACAGGTTGTAATTTTGGAACACCAGGCCGAATCGCGAGCGCGCCTGCTTGGGCACATCGCCCTTCGCATAGACCGCGCCCGAACCCGCATCCGTCGCAACGGCAAGGTCGCCAAACGAGAGCGAGCCTCCGTCGAGTGTCTCGAGCAGCGTGGCACACCGCAGCAGCGTGGACTTGCCGCCACCCGAAGGCCCGATAATCGCCACGACCTCGCCACGCTTCACCTCAAGCGAGATATCCTTGAGCACCTCATTGCCGCCAAACGCCTTACGCGCGTTCGATATATTCATTACCGAATTAATCATGGTAGTAATCCAATTTTTTCTCGGCGGCGCCCAGCAGCATCTCGACGACGAAATTAAAGACCCAGTAAATCAGCGCCGCGATCGCAAACGGCACCATGCTCACCTGCGAGGCGACCAGCGCCTTGGCCGTCGAGAACATCTCACCCACGCCAATGGCAAACGCCAGCGACGTGTCCTTGACCAGCGTGATGATCTCGTTGCCCATCGCCGGCAGAATACGCTTGGCGACCTGCGGCATCACGATATACAGAAACGTCTGCACGCGCGAATAGCCCAGCACCTCGGCAGCCTCGTATTGACCGCGCGGAATGGACTGCAAGCCCGAGCGATAGATCTCGGCAAAGTAACCGGCGTAGTTGATGATGAACGCCACGACGCACGCCGTCCACTTGGAATCGGGCGTGAGCGAAATGCCAAACACGTAGTACGGGGCAAAGTAGATGGCAAACATCTGCAGCATGAGCGGCGTACCGCGCATGACCGAAATGTAGATGCGCGCAATCCAGCGAAGCGGCGCGATTTTGCTCATGCGCATAAACGCCACGGGGATTCCCAGCGGAATCGACCCCAGCAGTGTCAGCACAAACAACTGCAAACTGACCAAGAATCCCTGGCCAAGCATCTGCATCATGACCTGAATAGACATTACTTGAGCACCCAATTATCGAAAGATAGACCATAGCTTGAATACTTGTCGCAGAGATCCTTAACCGTACCGTAATCGTAGAGTGCCTTGAGCGACTCGGTCACGGCGTCGGCCGACTTGGTGTCGCCCTTCTTAAAGCCGACGGCGTAGTGCTCGCTGGACAGCGGCTCATCAAGCTGCGTATAAGCATCGGGCTTGGCGGCAAGCTGATACTGGGCAATCGAAAGGTCGCAAGCCACGGCATCGACCGCGCCGCTCTCGAGCTGCATAAACGCCGTGTTGTACTCACCGATGGTGTCGAGCGTGGCAAACGTCGCCGCCAGATCCTTCTGGTCACCCTCAAGCACATCCTGCGCAGCGGAATCGGTCTGGGTAATCACGGTCTTGCCGGCAAGATCGTCCCAGCTCTTGATGCCTGCATCCTTCTTTACCACCAGCACCTGCTCGTTGAGCATGTACGGCTCGGAGAACGTGTAGTCGTCCTCACGGCCCTCCATGGTAAAGCCATTCCAGATGCAGTTGATGGCGCCCGAGTTAAGCAGCGTATCCTTGGCATCCCAGTCGATGGCCTCGTATTTGACCTCCCAGCCCTGCTTATCGGCAACAGCCTTGGCCAGATCGAGATCAAAGCCGGTGTACTCGCCATCGTCGCCCACAAAGCCGTACGGAGGATAGGACTTATCAAAGCCCACCACGAGCTTCTTGGACTCCGCAGCGCCCTTCACATCCTTGGCTGCAGCAGAACCGGCAGCGGAACCCTTACCGGCACCACCACCGCAGCCTACCAGGCCAAGACCTAGAACCGTAGCGAGCGAACCGGCTAGACCAACAAACTGACGACGAGACATATCGGTATTCATGGTATTCCCCCTTGATGGCACTTTAGTTAGGTAAAGTGAGTCATGTAACGTTCAGAATCATACACTTTAGCGTGATAGAGCACAAGGGAGGGGTTGCCCGCTGGGCTCCGGGGCGGGGGTTAAGTTTCCTGCTCTACAGTCCTGCTCACGACGGAGGCCACATTAAGTGGCCTCCTGTTCGTG
>CALDBJ010000127.1 GCA_937937835.1 uncultured Collinsella sp. | reverse complement strand
TCTCGAGCAGCAGGACGATATCGAGGAGTACGTTACGGCGATGCTCCTTATCCACAGCAGCGGTATGACCGCATACTTTCCGACAGACGAGCATTTTGTCGAGGAGTTTAAGGCGCGTGACTGCTACAACCGCTTCTCTAAAAAGCGCTATTACCTGGAACGCATGGAGAACTGGCACCACCCGAAGGAGTCCATCTCAGCCGACGATTACCAGATCGAGCACATCATGCCCCAGACGATTGATGATGAGCACGGCTGGAAGGAATCGCTTGGTGAGAACTGGGAAGACGTCCACGACAGGCTGTGCAACAACTTGGGAAATCTTACGCTGACGGGCTACAACCAGGAGTACTCAAACCGGTCGTTCTCGGACAAGCTCAATCTGCCTGACGTCGGATTTAAGTGCAGCCCGCTCTACCTAAACAAATCGATTGTCTCGCATGAAAAATGGGGTGAGGAAGAGATTGGGCAGCGCGCGGACGAGCTGGCGAAAGAAGCGTGCGAGATATGGAAGTATCCCGACCTTCCGGCAGACGTCGTCGACAAGTACCGTCCTTCTCGTGGGGAGCCTGACGAGGCTCCTGTCTGGACTCTGCATGAGAACCACCCCACCTTTGCCGAAGGTGGGCTCAACCAGAAGCTTTTCGATGAGGTGCGCGAGTCCGTTCTGAGTGGTAACCCTTCGTGGGAGTCCTACATAGCCAAGTACTATGTAGGCTTCAGGTCGGGCAAGCGAAAACTGCATGCCGTGTTAGAAGGTAGGACCAGCAACGGTGGCTGGATTGCCGTCGGCCTGGCAAAGAGCGTGGATGACCTAATTGATCCAGAGGACATGTGCCAGGACAAACGTACGCAGGGTGGATTTGGCCCAGGCCTACCGACCTATGTTGCTCTTCGTAATGCCGATGACATTCCCGCGGTGCTCGATCTTATAAAGCAGTGCTAGGTTAAAGGCCGGGAATCTAATTCCCGGCCCTTGCCATCTCGGAATTGCCGATGGCTTATCTGCCCACCTACACCCCCGCAATCCCGCGCGCCGCGCTCAGCAGCTCGTACTCCCTCTGGCTCCACTGGTGCAGCTCGGCCGCGTGCACGGCGTCGCGACACAGGTCCAGGAACACCTCGGCGCCCTCGCAGAAGCACTCGCGGGCAAAGGCGCCGGATCCGTCCGCAACGCACGCACCGTCGGCAAAAAGCTTCCAGCTGGACGGCTCGCGCGAGCCGTCTCCGAGCAGCTTGATCTGCAGAACATGTGGGCCGCCAGCGGCACATGGCCCTTCTTCCAACGCCTGCACCGTAAAGCGCATCTGGAGGGACAGAGTATAAAATCCGGAAAAGTGTCGATATAGGCACCTTAAAACTTCGGAAAAGTGTAGCTGGATGACAAAACAGCACTTAGAAGCCGGTGCTGGATGCGGGATCCTGCGGCCGCCTTCAGCCCTCGCTACTCGTCGTCCCCGTCGTTGGGGTCGCCCTTGAGGGTGTTGATGTCCAGATACTCGTTATCGTCCTCTTTTTGCTGCGTTGCCGATTCGGACGCGGTGGGGCCGCGGAACAGCTGGAATCCCTCAAACGCAATGACACCGAGCAGGGCAATGATAATGGCGATAAAGGCAACCTTGACTGCCTGCGGAAATTCCGAGAAACGCAGCGCCTTTTCCTCGGCGTAATAATCGGCGAAGCGCTCTTCGCCCGTGCTTTTGGTATATGCCGGCGCGGACGCGGCCTCCGGGTCATATTCCGGTGCAGGCGTGGCAGCGTACGGATCGTTGAGATAATCGCTCGATGCGGTGCCATAATCCTCGGTCTCGATGCGACCGTTGCCAGCATAGCCATCGGAATAATCGGAATATGCCGCACCGCCCTCATAGTCTGCGGCGCTCGTGTTGGCGGCAAAAAGCGGGTTAACTGGAACATCGAGCGCCGGCATGCCGGTAGAGGTCTCATCCAGATCGGCTGCAGCCCAGGAATCGTGGGTAACCTGATGGGCAACGGGCTCATCGAGCCTTGTGACCGGAGGCTTGCGCGCCGCAGGAACGGGCAACTGCTGGGCGTTATACATAACGGTGCTGTCGGCCGATTTGCCCTGCGTCGCTGCAGCGAGAAATGCCGCCGTCTCGGACGGGTCGCTTGCGGGGCGGGGAGCGGGCGTGGGTGCCGAAGTGGGTGCGGGCGTAGGCGCGGGCGTCGAAACAGGCGACTGCGCAGGAGTCGGCGCAGATACGGGATTAGGCGCAAGTGCGGGATTGGGGCTTGACGGGCGAGCCCCGCCGCCCATGAGTTCGTCGGCGGTCCACGGGCGATCATCCATCACGTCGTCAAGGCTCAGCGAAAACAGGTCGTCTTCACCCTCATCGAACATGCGGTGCACATGTCCACCAATTGCCGGAATCAATCCGCGACCGGTGCATGATGCCTTGCTCAACGCCATTCTGTTCCATCCTTTCGAAATATTAATGGCATCGATTATATGGAACTTCCCAAGCTGCTCGGTCTTGGATTCGTGCTTTCCAGAACTCGCGCTCAAAAGGGGAGGGGCAATCCAGGCGAGTGCCTACTTGTCGCCGGCCGCCGCCTTGGCCTCATTGAGGTAGCTATAGAAGCTGTACTTGGAGATGCCAAAGAACTCGCAGGCGCGCTCGCTCGACTTGGAAATGAGGAAGGCGCCGCGACGGTCGAGGTAGCCAATGGCACGAATGCGCTCGTCTTTGGTCATGAGTGCCGCGGGCTTGCCCACAAACTGCTCGCACTCGTGCAGCAGGTCCTCGAGCAGGTCGCCGATGTTCTTGGTAATGGGCTCGGGCTCGGTATAGCCCGTGCCGCCGGTGCCGGTAAAGGCGTCGAGCGAACGCTCAAAAGCCTTCATGAGCGTAATGTCAAAGTTGATGCCCAGAATGCCGACGGGCTTGCCCTCGTCGTTGCGGATAAAGATCGTCGACGATTTGAGCAGCTTACCGTCGGTGGTTTTAGTGAGGTACGGCTCGCGGTCGTGTACATCGGTGGCGCCCTCGTGCATGGACTCAAACACAATATGGCTGGGACCGTCACCCAGTTTGCGCCCGCTGACGTGGCCGTTTTCGATCACCACGATGGAGTGGTCCACGTCCTCGGTTTCCAGGTCGTGGACGACGACTTCGCAGTTGGGGCCAAATTGGAGCGCCAGGCCGTGTGCAAGGCGCTTATAAAACTCAATCTGTGACGGGGTCATGGGTGCCTTCCTAAAAATTAGTTTGGGCTCACTGTGCCATAAACCACACTTGACCGCAAACAAATCCATCAACAAGGCAATTCATGACCGTTCGGGGACGAAAAAGTACCGATTACGGCAACAAACAATTCGTTAGGTATGCCAATCAAAAAGTGTGATAGAACATTACTAACAAACTTTTTGTTTGGCATCCACATAAAAGTTCAGCCGTGTGAATGGCATCGGGCTGAAACGCGTATGCGGGGGCCGGCAAGAGAGGACTTAAGGAGTTCACCGTATGGCCGATAAGATCCAGTGGGCGGGCAACACGATGCCCAAGAGCGATGACAAGCACTTGGGAATCATGAGTCTCGACCACGTGAAGAAGGCCCGTGCCTTCCACCAGTCGTTCCCTCAGTACACCGTCACTCCGCTTGCCCGCCTGGACGGCCAGGCCGCGCGCCTGGGCCTGTCCAACCTGTGCGTTAAGGACGAGAGCTATCGCTTTGGCCTCAACGCCTTTAAGGTCCTGGGCGGCTCGTTTGCCATGGCCAACTACATTGCCGACGAGACCGGCAAGGACGTTGCCGACTGCACCTTCGATTACCTGACCTCCGATCAGCTGGCCGAGGACTTTGGCCAGGCTACCTTCTTTACCGCCACCGACGGCAACCATGGCCGCGGCGTGGCATGGGCTGCCAACAAGCTGGGCCAGAAGGCTGTCGTGCACATGCCCAAGGGTTCCACCAAACCCCGCTTCGATAACATTGCCGCCGAGGGCGCCACGGTGACCATTGAAGAGGTCAACTACGACGAGTGCGTGCGCATGGCCGCCGCCGAGGCCGACGCCTGCGAGCGCGGCGTCATCGTTCAGGACACCGCCTGGGAGGGCTACGAGAAGATCCCGTCCTGGATCATGGAGGGTTACGGCACCATGGCTTCCGAGGCTGCCGAGCAGCTGCGCGAGATGGCCATCAACCGCCCGACGCACGTGTTTGTCCAGGCTGGCGTGGGTTCGCTCGCCGGCGCCGTGGTGGGCTACTTCACCAACCTGTATCCCGATAACCCGCCCACCTTCGTCGTGGCTGAGTGCGCGCCTGCCGCCTGTCTGTACAAGGGCGCTGCCGCCGGCGACGGCGATCCGCGCATCGTGGACGGCGACATGCCCTCCATCATGGCCGGTCTGTGCTGCGGCGAGCCCAACATTCTGGGCTGGGATATCCTGCGCAACCACGTCACCGCCTTCGTGTCCTGCCCCGACTGGGTCACCGCTCGCGGCATGCGCACCCTGGGCGCTCCCGAGAAGGGCGACCCGCGCGTCATCTCCGGCGAGTCCGGCGCTGTGACCACCGGCCTGGTCGAGACCCTCATGCTCGATCCCGAGTACGCCGAGCTCAAGGAACTCATCGGCCTGGACAAGACGAGCTCCGTGCTCTGCTTCTCCACCGAGGGCGACACCGATCCCGACCAGTATCGCCGCATTGTTTGGGAAGGCGAATATCCCACTTGCTAATCGTTGGGGCGGAGTAAATAGGTATCGCTCCGCCACCTCACAGGTAGATTCCTTCGTTTGAAAGGTTATGAACAATGGCTAAAGAACTCGATTTCGACGCTATCAAGGCTGCTGCTGAGTCCCATCGTGCTGATATGACTCGCTTCCTGCGCGCTATGATCTCCCATCCCTCTGAGTCTTGCGAGGAGGGTGAGGTTGTCGCCTGCATCAAGGCCGAGATGGAGAACCTTGGCTATGACGAGGTCAAGGTCGATGGCCTGGGCAACGTCATGGGCTTTATGGGCGAGGGCGACAAGATCATCGCCATCGACTCCCACATCGACACCGTCGGCATCGGCAACATCGAGAACTGGGATGCCGATCCCTATGAGGGCTACGAGACCGACGAGATCATCTACGGCCGCGGCGGCTCCGACCAGGAGGGCGGCATGGCTTCTGCTACCTACGCTGCCAAGATGATGAAGGACATGGGCCTCATCCCCGAGGGCTACAAGATCATGGTCGTCGGCACCGTCCAGGAAGAGGACTGCGACGGCATGTGCTGGCAGTACATCTACAACAAGGATGGCATTAAGCCCGAGTTCGTCATTTCCACCGAACCCACCGACGGCGGCATCTATCGCGGTCACCGCGGCCGCATGGAGATCCGCGTCGACGTTCACGGTACCTCCTGCCACGGCTCCGCTCCCGACCGCGGCGACAACGCCATCTACAAGATGGCCGACATCATCGCCGACGTCCGCGCCCTCAACAACAACGGCTGCGACGAGTCGACCGACATCAAGGGTCTCGTCAAGATGCTCGACCCCAAGTACAATCCCGAGCACTTCGAGGATGCCCGCTTCCTGGGCCGCGGCACCTGCACCGTCAGCCAGATCTTCTACACCAGCCCCAGCCGCTGCGCCGTGGCCGACTCCTGCGCCATCTCCATCGACCGTCGTATGACCGCCGGTGAGACCTGGGAGTCCTGCCTGGACGAGATCCGCAACCTGCCGGCAGCCAAGAAGTACGGTGACGACGTGAAGGTCTCCATGTACATGTACGACCGTCCGTCCTGGACCGGCGAGGTCTACGAGACCGAGGCTTACTTCCCCACGTGGATCAACAAGGAGACCGCTCCGCACGTCAAGGCCCTCGTCGACGCCCACAAGGCCATGTTTGGTGACGAGCGCATCGGCTGCGAGCCCAGCATGGACAAGCGCACCGGTCGCCCGCTGTGCGACAAGTGGACCTTCTCCACGAACTGCGTCTCCATCCAGGGCCGTTACGGCATCCCCTGCGTGGGCTTTGGCCCGGGTGCCGAGTCTCAGGCTCACGCCCCCAACGAGGTCACCTACAAGGATGACCTGGTCACCGCTGCCGCCATGTACGTGGCTGCCCTGAACCTCTACGATCCGAGCCAGGCCGATGGCGACGCCACCGTGTTCCGCGCCGGTCTGACCAACAACAAGATCGATTAGTCCCATTCCTCGATTTTGTTGAGCCGGGGGCCGCTCGTGTCTCCGGCGCTCCCTGTTGACTTGGGGCCCGCGGTCGTTATCTCCCATGCTTCCTCAACGGTGGCGGGTCCTCGTCATGGTGCTCTGCATGTTCTAGCCACACGCGCATGCCGGAGCACATCTACTCATTGCGATCGTTTCATCTTTAGAAAGGACATTTCCATGGACGCTAAGTTTACCGAGCTCGTCGAGCAGCTGAACGGCCTCGATTTTAAGGGCATGTACGGCAGCGACTTCCTGCACACCTGGGACAAGACCACCGATGAGCTCAAGGCTCTCTACATCGTCGCCGACGCCCTGCGCGAGCTGCGTGAGAACAACGTTTCGTCCAAGATCTTCGACTCGGGCCTGGCCGTCTCCCTGTTCCGCGACAACTCCACCCGTACGCGTTTCTCTTTCTCTAAGGCCGCCAACCTGCTCGGCCTTGAGCTGCAGGACCTGGACGAGAAGAAGTCCCAGATCGCCCACGGCGAGACCGTCCGCGAGACCGCTACCATGATCTCCTTCATGGCCGACGTCATCGGCATCCGCGATGACATGTACATCGGCAAGGGCGATGCCTACATGGCCGAGGTCTCCGAGTCCGTGCAGCAGGCCTACGAGGATGGCGTTCTGGATCACCGTCCCACGCTCATCTCTCTGCAGTCCGATTCCGACCACCCCACGCAGTCCTCTGCCGACATGCTCTACCTCATCAACGAGTTTGGCGGCCTCGAGAACCTTAAGGGCAAGAAGGTTGCCGTCACCTGGGCCTATTCGCCCTCTTACGGCAAGCCGCTGTCCTGCCCGCAGTCGCTGATCAGCCTGCTGCCCCGCTTTGGCATGGACGTCACCCTGGCTCACCCCGAGGGCTACGACCTCATGCCCGAGGTCGTCGAGCGCGCCAAGGGCTATGCCGCCGAGTCCGGCACCACCTTTAAGCAGGTCAACACCATGGCCGAGGCCTTCGAGGGCGCCGACATCGTGATCCCCAAGAGTTGGGCTCCGTTTGCCGCCATGGAGAAGCGCACCAACCTGTACGCCGAGGGCGACGACGCCGGCATCGCTGCGCTCGAGAAGGAGCTGCTCGCCCAGAACGCCACCCATCAGGACTGGTGCTCCACGACTGAGCTCATGGAGAAGACTGCCAACGGCCAGGACACCATCTTTATGCACCCGCTGCCCGCCGACATCTCCGGTGTCTCCTGCGAGCACGGCGAGGTCAACGCCGACGTCTTCGACATGCACCGCGTGGGCATGTACAAGGAGGCCAGCTACAAGCCGTACGCCATCGCAGCCATGATGTTCCTGCAGAAGGTTGCCGATCCCGCCGCTACCCTCAAGGCCCTCGACGAGCGCAATACCGCCCGTTGGTTCCAGGCCTAAAGCCGGGTTGAGGTAAGCCATGTAAAGGGGGCGCTCTGCCAACCGGCGGGGTGCCCCTTTTTTGCATCGCGGGCGTGCGGGATAAGCGCTTTCGATGTGGATGCCCGCGGCGCGAGTTATGGGTACGATGGTTTCAGGGGAGGTATCACCATGAAACTTGGATGCGTCATTATGGCCTCGGGCGAGGGCAAGCGGTTTGGCTCCAACAAGATGCTTGCCGATATCTATGGCAAGCCGCTGATTGCCTGGACTATCGATTCGGTTCCCCGGGGCTTTGACGTCGTGGTTTCGACGCGTTGGCCCGAGGTCGCCCAGATTTGCGAGGACAAGCATTGCCCGTGTGTGCTGCACGATGGCGAGCTGCGCAGCGAAAGCGTCCGTGCGGGCCTTTCGTGGGGAGTCGAACGCAACTGGAAAGGTTGCCTCTATTTGCCGGGCGACCAGCCGCTCGTGAGTTCGGATTCTTTTGAGGCTATGGTTCGTACATTTGACGAGCGTGGCCGCAAGCATCCGGTGCGTCTTGCGTGCAACGGTGAGCCTTCGAGTCCGGTGCTCTTTCCGGCGGAATTGTTCGATGCGCTCATACGTCTTGAGGGCAAGGACGGCGGCGGTTCGATCCTCAAGGACCGTACCGATGTGGTGCTGGTCGAGGCGCGTGCCTACGAGCTGTGGGACGTCGATACCGCCAAGGGACAGCAACGCATAACGGAGCATATCGCCGCCTGCTCGTATTTTGATCGCGTGGCCGACTGCATCAATCAATAAGGAGCAATTATGATCATCATCAAAAACGGCGCGCTCGTGACGCCCCAGGGGCTTCGCCGCGCCGATCTTGCCATGGAGGGCGACAAGATTGTGCGGATTGCCGCGGCGATTGAGCCGGGCGAGGACGATACCGTCCAGGACGCCACGGACTGTTGGGTGTTCCCGGGCTTTATCGATGGGCACACGCACATGCAGTGCTGGACCGGCATGGACTGGACGGCCGATAGCTTTGAGACCGGCACGCGTGCGGCTGCCTGCGGCGGTACGACGACCATCGTGGACTACGCGACGGCTGATCGCGGCGTGACCATGCCCGATGCCTTGGCCGAGTGGCATCGCCGTGCCGACGGAACCTGCACGGCCAACTACGCCTTTCATATGGCACTCGCCGAGTGGAATGAACGCAACCGCGCCGATCTTTCGGCTATGCGCGAGGCGGGCGTATCGTCGTTTAAGACCTACTTTGCCTACGATCATTTGCGCCTGGACGATGCCGAGACGCTCGAGGTGCTCGAGGAGCTCAAGCGTATTGGCGGCATACTGTGCGTGCATTGCGAGAACGGTACGCTGGTGAATGAGCTGCAGAAGCGCGTGTACGAGCAGGGGATTCATGGGCCCGAGGGGCATGCGCTCAGCCGCCCGGACGTGTGTGAGGCCGAAGCCGTGAGCCGCCTGCTGTATCTGGCGCACCTGGCCGGCGACGCCCCAGTCAACGTGGTGCACCTTTCGACCAAGTTGGGGCTCGAGGCCATTCGTGCGGTCAAGGCGCGCGGGCAGAAGAATATCTATGTCGAGACCTGCCCTCAGTATCTGATGCTCGACGACACCTGCTATCTGGAGCAGGGCGAGGACGGCTTTGCGGGCGCCAAGTACGTGATGAGCCCGCCGCTGCGCCATGCCGGCGACCGTGCCGCGCTGCGCGAGGCGCTTGTGGCCGGCGAGATCGATACGATTGCGACCGATCATTGCAGCTTTAACCTGCACGGGCAAAAGGACCGCGGGCGCGACGATTTCCGCGCGATTCCCAACGGCGGGCCCGGCGTGGAGCATCGTCCCGTCGCGATTGCCACGAGCTTTGAGGGACAGCTGGGACCCGAGGATCTGTGCCGCTTGATGAGCGAGAACCCGGCGCGCGTGTTTGGCATGTACCCGCGCAAGGGCTGTCTTGCCGAGGGCGCCGATGCCGATGTGTGCGTGTGGGATCCCAAAGCGCGCTGGACAATCAGCGCCGCGACACAGCATCAGGCCGTGGACTACACGCCGCTCGAGGGCTTTGAGGCACATGGCCGCGCCAAGGCCGTGTTTGTGAACGGCGTGCTGGTGGCGCGCGATGGCGAGCCCACCGGAGCCCAACCCGGCCGCTACGTGCCCCGCTAGCAGCAAAGATGCCGTGTCCCCTCCTCAGTTGCGGTGAAATACGGACTGTTTGCGGCCGTCGGGCGGCCAAACAGTCCGTATTTCACCGCAACTGAGGAGATGGGGCCGGCTACTTGAGGCTGCTGGCGACGACGGGGCGGTCGAGAGCTGCCTCGAAGCGGTCGGCCATCGTGGGGTCGCTGAGCGTGTCGACTTGGTTGAGCATGACGCGTGCGGTGCTGAGTTTCAGCGCCTGCATCTCGGCATTGAGCACCTGGGCGACGCGCTCGGGCGTGGCGATGTCGGTGAGCTCGCAGCCGCAACGCTCGCAAAAGAGCTCGGGGCGGTGGACGGCTTCGTTGATGGGCTTGCTGAGTCCCGAGGCGCCGACGAGCCAGATGACGTTGGCCGTGCCGGCGGGAATTACCGGCTCCCAGGCGGCATGCGCCTTGAGCGGGAGTCGCTTGCTACCGTCTGCCTCGGCCAACACATAGTCAAAGCGCTGTGCCAGCCCGCCGAGTGGCTCGACGGGGGCGGAGAGCTTGCCTGTCTCCGGGTCCAAGACGCCTGCCTGGCAGATGCCTCCGCGTGCAAGGCCCGCGCAGGCCTCGCAGGTGCAACCGGGGACATGCGAGGCGCCCGGCTTCCAAGGCGCGGCGTCCAGGCGACGATTCGACCCGTCCCATGGCACGCCGGCAACGGGAAGCATATGCGTGGTGGTGCAGAGGAGCACGCGGCCGCCAGCGCGCATGAGCTCAAGACCCAGCGTTTTGAGCAACGTCGACTTGCCGCCGCTGCCGATAATCGCGGTAATGCCCGGCTCGATCCTGAGCGCCGAGGCAAGATTGCCGCTAACCGTTTCCATCTGTTCACCGCCGTATAATACTGTGATAATAAATAATCATCAGAGTAGCGGTCGAACCGCTTTTGCTCTGCTCAAACCGTAGCACAGGGAGGTGCCCCGGGAATGCTCGTTTATGTTCGCGGCGCCGGCGATATCGCCACGGGCGTCGCCGCCCGTTTGGTGCGCGCCGGCGTGTCGGTCGTTATGGCCGATATCGCGGTTCCCACGTGCATCCGCCGCACAATCAGTTTTTGCGAGGCCATTCGCCTGGGCGAGGTCCAGGTCGAGGGCATTCGCGCTCGCTTGGCGCAGACGCCGGCAGAGGCGCTTGCAATTACCGAGGCCGGAGACGTCGCCGTCGTGGTAGACCCCCAGGCCAAGATGCTCGATGAGCTTAAACCCGCTGCCGTGGTCGACGCGATTTTGGCCAAGCGCAACCTGGGTACCACGCGCGACATGGCGCCTGCCGTCATCGCCGTGGGGCCGGGCTTTACCGCGCCGGTTGACTGCGACGCCGTGGTCGAGACCATGCGCGGGCATTTCTTGGGCCGTGTCATTACCCAAGGTTCGCCCCAGCCCAACACGGGCGTGCCGGGCATTATCGCCGGCTATGGCAAGGAGCGCGTAATCCACAGCCCCGCCGCCGGCGTGTTTCGGTCCGACCGCGCAATCGGCGACATCGTGCGCGCCGGAGACGTGATTGGCTACGCGGGCGATACGCCCATGCGCACGCAGATCGATGGCTGTCTGCGCGGGCTTTTGGCGAACGGCGTGCAGGTGACCGAGGGCTTTAAATGCGCCGATGCCGATCCGCGCGGCGATGCCAGCTATATCAACTACATTTCGGACAAGGCGACGTCGGTCGGCGGCGGCGTGCTCGAGGCACTCGCTATGCTCACCGATATCTTTAGAGGATAGAAGGCGGCAATGGAAAAGCTCGATGTTGTGAATGCGGCGCTTGTCGCCCTGCGTGCTGGCGAGACGTGCGAGCTCGTGGTCGTGGCCGGCACGGCGGGGTCGTCGCCGCGCGGCGTGGGCGCCTGGATGGTCGTCTTTGCCGACGGCAGCCAGGCGGGCACCATCGGCGGCGGCAAGATCGAGCTCTTTGCGCTGGACGAGGCGCGAGAGCTGCTGGCCGCGGGGCAATCGCGTCTGGTCCGCTACACCATGGGCGGCGAGAACTCCGATACCGGCATGATCTGCGGCGGAGCCATCTGCCTGTGCTATCTGCATCTGGATGCGACCCAGACACCGTTGTTTCAGGAAATTGCCGACGTCTTGGTCTATCGGCGCATCGGCGACTTCGTCATCGACTTTGAGCCGTTTATCGCGAGCGCGCTCGAGGGCGATGTGGCCGAGTACCATGGCGAGGCATCGCGCCATACCATTGCCGGCTGCCCCGGGCTTTCGCTGGTGGAGGAGGGGAGTAAGGTCACCTACACCAACGCGGCCTCTGAGATTACCGCGGCGCACATCGAGACGCTCTGCCCCGAGGGCCTGACCTACATCTTTGGCTGCGGCCACGTGGGCGCCGCGACGGCGCGGGTGCTCACGGCGGCGGGCTTTGCCGTCGTGACGTGCGACGACCGTCCCGGCACGCTGACCCCCGATTGGGTGCCCGGTGTCTACGACCGTCGTCTGGTCGACTACAAGAACCTGAGCAAGCAGTGCCCCATCGGCCCGCGCGACTTGGTGGTCGTGGCCACAGCAGGCCACAAGTCCGATATCGACGTGGTGATTCAGGCCATGCGTGCCAAGCCTGCCTACCTGGGCTGTCTGGGTTCGCGTCGCAAGACGGCCTTTGTGCGTGCCCGCCTGGAGCAGGAAGGCTTTACACAGGACCAGATCGACGAGCTGCACCTTCCGATCGGCGTTGCCATCGAGGCCGAGGACCCCGAGGAGATCGCCATCTCCATCGCCGCCGAGATGATCCACCTGCGCCGCACCAAACTCGTCCCCCGCAAGCGCTAATCGCATCCCCACCAATAAGTTGCGGTGAAATACGGACTGTTTAAGCCTGTTAGGCCGCCAAACAGTCCCTATTTCACCGCAACTGCTTTTTGGGACCCATTTGTGCGGGGGAGTTGTGGAGTTGTGCAGGCAGACGAGGTTTTTCTGGAAATACGCTCACGATGCGCGTATAGTACCGATTGTTTTGTCGGCTCCTGCTGCGTCGAGTCCAAACCGCAAAATGCCATGAGCGGCGCGGATGCAGCCAGGAGGCACGAGGACAACCCATCGTGGCCACGCCCCGTGCTTAAAACCCCAAGAAGGAGTGAACAATGGCAGAAGAGAAGTATGTGCCGCGTCTGAAGACCAAGTACAACAACGAGGTCAAGCAGCAGCTTCAGGACAAGTTCCAGTACGAGAACGTCATGATGATCCCCAAGTTTGAGAAGATCGTCGTGAACATGGGTGTCGGCGAGGCCGCTACCGATTCCAAGGCCATCGACGGTGCCGTGCGCGACCTGCGCGCCATCACCGGACAGCAGCCGATGATCACCCGTGCCCGTAAGTCCATCGCTACCTTCCGCCTGCGCGCTGGTATGGCGATCGGCTGCAAGGTTACCCTGCGTGGCGACCGTATGTGGGAGTTCTTCGATCGTCTGACCTCCGTCGCGATCCCCCGTATCCGCGACTTCCGCGGCATTTCCGCCAAGAGCTTCGACGGCCGTGGTAACTTCTCCATGGGCGTCACCGAGCAGCTCATCTTCCCCGAGATCGACTTCGATTCCGTCGATCACCAGCGTGGTATGGACATCACTTTCGTGACCACCGCCAACACCGATGAGGAGGCCAAGGCCCTTCTGGACGCCTTCGGTTTCCCGTTCAAGAAATAGGTTCACCTGCCCTATAAGCGCCGTTCCCACAAGGGGGCGGCGCTTGGGGCGAACAATACTCTATGTGAGGAGGATATAAGTGGCTAAGACATCGATGATCGTCAAGTGCAATCGCAAGCAGAAGTTCTCTACTCGTGAGTACACGCGCTGCCAGCGCTGCGGCCGTCCGCACTCTGTGTACCGCAAGTTCGGCCTGTGCCGTGTCTGCTTCCGCGAGCTTGCACTCAAGGGCGAGCTTCCCGGCGTTAAGAAGGCCAGCTGGTAAGTCACTACCAGCGTTTCAAGCATCAGTTTGGAACAGGGAAAACGCGCTAAAAAGGCTTTGCCGTTAAGGGCGGCGAAGAACCAAGAGCACGTGTTCATCAAGAACGAAGGAGAATCTGTATGAACCTTACAGACCCGATCGCAGATATGCTTACGCGCATCCGTAACGCTAACTCTGTGAACAAGGCCACGGTCTCCATGCCGAGCAGCAAGAAGCTCGTCGAGATCGCTCGTGTTCTGCACGAGGAGGGCTACATCGAGGGCTACGATGTCGAGGACACCGTTCCCCAGAAGACTCTGCACATCACGCTTAAGTATGGTCCCAAGAAGGCTAAGGTCATCAACGGCATCCGCCGCATTTCCAAGCCGGGCCTGCGTAAGTACACCGGCGTTGCCGACATGCCCCGCGTCCGCGGTGGCCTTGGTACCGCCATTATTTCCACCAGCCATGGCGTCATGACCGACCGCGATGCTCGCAAGCACAACGTCGGCGGCGAGATCATCGCTTACGTCTGGTAATTCGCTCGGTAGGTAGAAGGAAAGGAGATCACCGTGTCTCGTATCGGTAATAAGCCTGTCCAGATTCCCGCCGGAGTCGAAGTGGCAGTCAACGGCAACAACGTTGTCGTCAAGGGCCCCAAGGGCCAGCTCGAGCTCGATGTCTTTGAGAAGCTCGCTATCAACGTCGAGGACAACGTCCTCACCGTTTCCCGTCCCGACGACGAGCGTGAGACCCGTGCCCGCCACGGCCTCACCCGCGCCCTCATCCACAACATGGTTGTTGGCGTTTCCGAGGGCTTCGAGAAGAAGCTCGAGCTCGCCGGCGTCGGTTACCGCGTGCAGCAGAAGGGCAAGAACCTCGAGTTCTCCCTGGGCTTCTCGCACCCCGTGATCGTCGAGGCTCCCGAGGGCATCACCTTCGAGGTTCCCGACAACACCCACGTGAACGTCAAGGGTATCAACAAGCAGCAGGTCGGTCAGATTGCCGCTGAGATCCGCGGCCATCGTCCTCCCGAGCCTTACAAGGGCAAGGGTATCCACTACGTTGGCGAGCACATCCGCCGCAAGCTGGGTAAGGCCGCCAAGTAGTCGTAACCGACTCACTCGCATAAGACCAGCACCCCGTCAGGTGCTGGCAAGATCAACCTTTTTAGGAGTTTACGTATGAACAAGCATAAGGCGAAGCTGGAAGGCCTCAAGCGTCGTCAGCGTCGTGTTCGCGGCAAGGTCTCGGGTACCTCCGAGCGTCCGCGTCTTCGCGTGACCCGTACTAACGCCAACATCTATGCCCAGATCATCGACGACAGCAAGGGCTCCAGCCTGACGCTCGTCTCTGCCTCGACCCTCGAGGCCGAGTTCAAGGGCACCCACACCTCGAACAAGGAGGCTGCGGAGAAGGTCGGTCAGCTCGTTGGCAAGCGCGCCATCGAGGCCGGCATCACCAAGGTCGCCTTCGATCGCGGTGGCCGTATCTACCATGGCCGCGTCAAGGCCCTCGCCGACGGTGCTCGTGCCGCCGGTCTCGAGTTCTAGGAGGTATGTAGCACATGGCTCGTAATCAGAAGCAGCAGCGCGAGGCCTCCGAGTTCGAGGAGCGCGTCGTTTACATCAACCGCGTGTCGAAGACCGTCAAGGGTGGTCGTCGCATGAGCCTCGTCGCTCTCGTCGTCGTTGGCGACGGCAAGGGCAACGTCGGCGTTGGCATGGGCAAGTCCGCTGAGGTGCCCATGGCCATCTCCAAGGCGTCTCTCGATGCCAAGAAGAACATGTTCCACGTGCCGGTGACCGAGCAGGGCACCATCCCGCACGAGGTTCTCGGCCACTTTGGTGCCGGCCGCATCATCATCAAGCCCGCTGTCGAGGGTACCGGCGTTATCGCCGGCGGCGCTGTGCGTCCCCTCTTTGAGCTTGCTGGCATCAAGAACGTCCTGTCCAAGTCCCTCGGTACCGACAACGGCCTCAACATCATCAAGGCTGCCGTCGAGGGCCTCAAGGAGCTCTCCAGCCCTGAGGACGTCGCGGCTCGCCGTGGCCTGACGGTCTCCGAGATGTTCGTCGGTAAGGAGAACTAAGCATGGCTGACACCATCAAGATCAAGCAGGTCCGCAGCACCAATGGTTGCAAGCAGGACCAGGTCCGTACTGTCCGTGCCCTCGGTCTCCACAGGATCCGCGAGGTTCGCGAGATTGCTGACAACGAGTCCGTCCGCGGCATGATCTTCAAGGTCAAGCACCTTGTCGAGATTGTAGAGGAGTAGCAAATGCAGCTTCACGATCTTACTCCCGCGCCCGGTTCCACCAAGAACCGTAAGCGCGTCGGCCGTGGCAATTCTTCGGGTCACGGCACCACTTCTGGCCGCGGCCAGAAGGGCCAGGGTTCCCGCTCTGGCGGCACCAAGGGTGCCGGCTTCGAGGGTGGCCAGACTCCGCTGGCTATGCGCCTGCCCAAGCTTCCGGGCTTCCGCAACCCCCGTCGTGTCGAGTACACCGCCGTTAACGTTGAGCGTCTCGAGCGTAAGTTCGAGGACGGCGCTGTGATCGACGGTGCCGCTCTTAAGGCCGCTCGCATCACCAAGAGCGAGTTCGAGCCCGTCAAGGTGCTCGGCAATGGTGAGCTCACCAAGAAGTTCACGGTCAAGGTCGACAAGGTCAGCGCTTCTGCGCAGGCCAAGATCGAGGCCGCCGGCGGAAAGGTCGAGCTGCCGTGCTAAATGGTCTTAAGAATGCTTTCCGCATCAAAGAATTGCGCGAAAAGATTCTTTTTACCATAGCTATGCTCGTCGTGTACCGCATTGGTGCGCACGTTCCTGTGCCCGGCATTCCCTTCCAGGGGATGCTGGGCCTTTTCTCGACCGATAACAATTCGGTCGCCGCAGGTGCTATGGCCCTCCTGAATCTTTTCTCTGGCGGCGCGTTGAGCTATGTGTCGGTGTTTTCGCTGGGCATCATGCCTTACATCACCAGCTCGATCATCCTCCAGATGCTCCAGGCCGTTGTGCCTTCCCTGCATGAGCTTGCCCGCGAGGGCGAGGTCGGTCAGACCAAGATCACGCAGTATTCGCGTTACCTCACCCTGGCTCTGGCAATCCTCAACTCCGTGGGTTACCTCTTCCTCTTTAAGAGCTTCGGCATCAGCTTCAATGGCGCCGGCGCTCCCGAGATCATCTTCGACCTCATGATCGTCGGCACGCTCACTGCGGGCGCCATGCTGATCATGTGGATTGGTGAGCTCATCACCCAGCGCGGTATCGGCAATGGCATGTCGCTGATCATCTTTGCGAACATCATGGCCGGCCTGCCGCAGGCTATCTTCTCCAGCACCGAGGGCAATGCCGGTGGCATCATCACCATGGTGATCATCTGCGCCATCATTTTGCTGGTTATCCCGCTGATTGTTTTCCTTGAGCGCGGCCAGCGCCGCATCCCGGTCTCCTACGCCAAACGCGTCGTGGGCCGTCGCATGATGGGTGGCCAGACCACCTACCTGCCCATCAAGGTCAACACCGCGGGTGTCGTGCCGATCATCTTCGCTTCGGCGCTGCTGTACTTCCCCGCTCAGATTGCCGTGTTCTTCCCCGGCATCGGCTGGATTCAGGCAGTTGCCTCCGCGCTTTCGACCGGTTGGCTCAACTGGGTGCTTAACGTTGTCCTCATCGTGTTCTTCGCGTACTTCTACACCTCCATGGTGTTCAACCCCGATGACACGGCCGATAACCTTAAGAAGCAGGGCGGCTTTATTCCGGGCGTGCGTCCGGGTAGGGCTACCGCGGCCTACATCAAGAACGCGCTCAACAAGATCACGCTTCCTAGCGCTGTCTTTTTGGCGCTCATCGCCATCGTGCCTTCGATCATCTTCTCCTTCACGGGTAACCATCTGATCCAGGCATTTGGCGGCACGTCCATCCTCATCATGGTCGGCGTCGTGCTCGACACGGTCGATAAGCTCGAAGGCCAGATCAAGATGTATGATTACGATGGATTCTTTAAATAGGCTAGAGGAGGATTGCTCATGAACCTCGTATTGCTCGGAGCTCCGGGTGCCGGTAAGGGCACCGTCGCACAGGAGCTCGTCGCCGAGTTTGGCGTCGCCCATATTTCCACGGGCGACCTGCTGCGTGCTGCCGTCAAGGGTGGCACCGAGCTTGGTATTCAGGCTAAGAAGTACATGGACGCTGGCGAGCTCGTTCCCGACCAGCTCGTGATCGACCTTGTCAAGGAGCGCCTTGCCGCCGATGACGCCCAGCAGGGCTTCATCCTCGACGGCTTCCCGCGCAACACCGCCCAGGCTGTGACGCTCGATTCCGAGCTCTCCGCCATGGGTCGCGAGATCGATTGCGCCCTTCTGGTCGATGTGGCCCCCGAGGTCATTATCGATCGTCTGTCTTCGCGTCGCACCTGCCGCGCCTGCGGTTACACCGGCACTGCTGCCGATGCCACCTGCCCCAAGTGCGGTGGCGAGATGTATCAGCGCGACGACGACAAGCCCGAGACCATCAAGAACCGTCTCGACGTCTACGAGAAGTCCACGAGCCCGCTCGTCGACTACTATCGTGGCCAGGGTCTGCTCAAGTCGGTCAACGGTGACCAGGCTCGCGAGACCGTGTACGGGGATGTCAAAGAGGCTCTCGGTCTATGATCAAGATTAAGTCTGCAACGCAAATCGAGCAGATGAAGAAGGCAGGAGCGCTATCTAAGATGGCGCTCCGCCACGTTGGAGCCATGGTGCGCCCCGGCGTTTCGACTTTTGAGCTCGATCAGCTCGCGGAGCAGATTATCCGTATGCATGGCGGCACCCCTGCCTTTAAGGGTTACGGCGGGTTCCCGGGGACCATTTGCGCATCGATCAACGATGCCGTGGTCCACGGTATTCCCAACCCTGACATGATCCTGCGCGATGGCGATATCATCTCCATCGATACGGGAGCCGTTGTCGACGGTTGGGTCGGCGATAACGCATGGACGTTTTTCGTCGGCACCCCCACGCCCGAAGCCAAGGCTTTGTGTGAGGTCACGCGCGATTGCCTTAAGGCTGCCATCGAGCAGGCTGTTCCCGGTAACCATATCGGGGACGTCGGTTATGCCGTTCAGTCCCTCGCCGAGTCTCACGGTTACGGCGTGCTTCGTGATTATGTTGGCCATGGAATTGGCCGCGTGATGCACGAGGACCCCAACGTTCCTAACTATGGAAAGAAGGGGAGGGGCGTTCGCCTCCAGGCCGGCATGGTCATTGCCATCGAGCCGATGGTTACGATGGGTTCCAACCATGTAAGCACGGGCTCCGACGGTTGGATTGTTACGACCAACGACCACCTGCCCGCCGCGCACTATGAGAACACCGTCGCCATTACCAATGACGGTCCGGTGATTCTCACCACGGATGCCCAAGGTGCTTGGTGTTCGCTCCAAGGCGGAGAAATGTAAAAGTCGCCGCCCCCTGACGCCCAACCTCGCCTTTCAATTTCGAAGGCATGACCCCAAGGTCTATGCCTTCTCATTTCAAGGCGATCTTGGGCATCAGAGAACGGCTTTGTTTTACATTTCAAATGTAACAAGTTCCACTTAGTTGTGGAGCCATTACGAAGTTATTACGATGCGTGCATACGTGTTGTAGAATACTCAATCGCTGTCGTTTTCTAGAGAAAGATGATTGCTTGTGAAGAAGGAAGACGCAATTGAGCTCGAGGGTACGGTAAAGGAACCGTTGCCCAACGCCATGTTTAAGGTCGAGCTCGAGAACGGTCATTCGGTTCTGTGCAACATTTCTGGCAAGATCCGAATGAATTACATCCGTATTCTCCCCGGTGACAGGGTTGTCGTGGAGCTTTCCCCGTACGACCTGACCCGCGGCCGCATCACCTATCGCTACAAATAGCGGCACGCATACACGCACTCCATTTCCGACTGCAGGCTTAGCTCAACCTACGGTCGGATTGTGTGTGAAGACCAGCCATAGTTTTAAACGCCTGCGGCTGGGCGAGTAGATAGTAGGGAAGTAGTTTGAGCGCTACCGAAAGGAAGAACGATGAAGGTACGTCCTTCGGTCAAGAAGATGTGCGATAAGTGCAAAATCATTAGGCGCCATGGCAAGGTCCTCGTCATTTGCGAGAACCCCCGTCATAAGCAGCGTCAGGGTTAAGAGAGGAGACTACGTTGGCCCGTATTAATGGTGTCGACCTCCCGCGTGAGAAGCGCGTTGAGATCGGTCTGACCTACATTTACGGCATCGGCCGCACCACTGCGACGAAGATTTGCGTCGAGTGCAACGTTAACGTGGATACACGCGTTAAGGACCTCACCGAGGATGAGGTTAACGCCATCCGCGATTATATCGATAAGAACCAGATCATGGTTGAGGGCGACCTCCGCCGTGAGCGCAACCAGAACGTCAAGCGCCTTATGGACATCGGCTGCAACCGCGGCCTTCGTCACCGCAAGGGCCTCCCGGTCCGCGGCCAGCGCACCCACACTAACGCTCGTACCCGCAAGGGCCCGAAGCGTCAGATCGGTGCTAAGAAGAAGAAATAAGGAGCGCTAGATAGATGGCTACTGCTAAGAAGAACGTTCGCGCTGCCCGTCTGAAGCGCGCGGACCGTAAGAACATTTCCGTGGGCCAGGCTCACATTCGTTCTACGTTCAACAACACGATCGTTTCGATCACCGATCCCCAGGGCAACGTCATTTCCTGGAAGTCGGCTGGCCAGGTGGGCTTCAAGGGCTCCCGTAAGTCCACGCCGTTCGCTGCCCAGATGGCTGCCGAGGCTGCTGCCAAGCAGGCCATGGAGCACGGTATGAAGAAGGTTTCCGTCTTCGTCAAGGGCCCCGGCTCCGGTCGTGAGACCGCCATCCGCTCCCTCCAGGCTGCTGGCCTCGAGGTCTCGAGCATCCAGGACAAGACCCCCATTCCGCACAACGGCTGCCGCCCCAAGAAGCGTCGCCGCGTGTAACTGAAAGGATCGTATCAATATGGCAATCGACAGGACTCCTGTTCTTAAGCGCTGCCGTCAGCTCGGGATCGATCCCGCTGAGCTCGGTTACAGCAGCAAGAAGGAATCTATCCGTCAGCCCAAGCGCCGTCGCAAGGAATCTGAGTACGGCATGCAGCTGCGCGAGAAGCAGAAGGTCAAGTTCATCTATGGCGTTCTGGAGAAGCAGTTCCACGGCTACTTCAACAAGGCCCGTAAGATGAACGGCGTCACCGGTGAGAACCTCATGATCATTCTTGAGTCTCGCCTCGACAACGTCGTCTTCCGTCTTGGCTTCGCCCGCACCCGCAAAGAGGCTCGTCAGTCCGTCCGTCACGGTCACTTCACCGTGAACGGCAAGCGCGTGGACATCCCGTCCTACCGCGTCAAGGCCGGCGACGTCGTCGCTGTCGGCGAGAAGTTCCGTGACCTCCTCCCCATCAAGGAGGCCCTGATTTCCTCCGAGCGCTTTGAGGTCCCTGGCTGGCTCGAGGTCGATATCGAGAAGCTGTCTGGTAACGTGCTCGCTCTGCCGACGCGTGAGCAGATCAGCGGTGATATCAACGAGCAGCTCATCGTCGAGCTCTACTCTAAGTAGTCCATCCGGGCTGCTGAGGCTGGAGGTAATACATGTCAGAATTCATTAGGCCTCAGGTTCAGGTCGAAGAGATCAACGAGACGTCTGCTCGTGTCTCCGTCGAGCCGCTCGAGCGTGGTTACGGCGATACGCTGGGTAACTCCCTTCGTCGCGTTCTTCTGTCCTCGCTCGAGGGTGCCGCCGTCGAGGCTATTCAGATCGATGGTGCGCAGCACGAGTTCATGACCATCCCTAACATGGTCGAGGATGTCACCGACATCGTCCTGAATGTCAAGGGTCTTGTCTTCAGGGCTCTCGGCACGACCGACGAGGCGACCGCCACCATCTCGGTTGACGGCCCCTGCGAGGTCACCGGTGCGGACTTCTTTATTCCGTCCGAGTTTGAGCTGGTCAACCCCGAGCAGCACATTGCTACGCTCACCGAGGGTGGCCATCTCACCATGAGCATGCGCATCGGCTATGGCCGCGGCTATGTTTCTGGCGAGGCCAACAAGCGCGACAACGATCCCATCGGTGTGATCCACGTCGACTCGCTGTACTCGCCGGTTTCCCGTTGCGCCAAGCTCGTTGAGGCTTGCCGTGTCGGTCAGCACACCGACTACGACCGCCTTGTCCTCGAGATCGAGACCAACGGCTCCATCGCCCCGCGCGACGCCGTGGTCCAGGCTGCCAATATCATCAACCAGCATATGGCCGCCTTTATGAACCTTGCCGAGACCCCCGAGGTCGAGGAGGAGGCTTCGATCTTCGCTCCCGAGGTCACCAACGACAACGCCGAGCTGGACAAGCAGATCGAGGATCTGGACCTTTCCGTCCGTTCCTACAACTGCCTTAAGCGCGCCAGCATTCACTCGGTCCGTCAGCTCGTTGAGTTCTCGGAGAACGATCTGCTCAACATCCGTAACTTCGGTGTTAAGTCGATCGAGGAAGTGAAGGACAAGCTTGAGTCCATGGGCCTGAGCCTGAAGGCTTAATGCTTCGCATATTTGAGGAGAAACTAGACCATGCGTCACAACGTTAAGAAGGGCCTGAAGCTCGGCACCGATGCGAGCCACACCAAGGCCATGAAGAAGAGCCTTGCTAAGGCCCTCTTCGAGAACGACCGCATCAAGACCACCGAGACCCGCGCTAAGGCGCTGCGTTCGGTCGTCGATCCGATCATCACTTGGGCCAAGAAGGGCGACCTGCACTCTCGTCGTCTGGCTATCGCCAAGCTCGGCGATAAGCAGCTCGTTGCCGAGATCTTCGACAAGGCTGCCCAGGGTATGTGGCAGGATCGCAACGGCGGTTATACCCGCATCATGAAGCTCGGTAACCGCAAGGGCGACAACGCTCCCATCGTTATCATGGAGCTCGTCACCGAGCCTTGCACGCCTAAGGCCAAGAAGGCTGCTCCGGCCCCCAAGAAGGCCGCTGCTCCCAAGAAGGTCGAGGCTGCCGAGGAGGCTCCTGCTGAGGAGACCGCTGAGTAGACAATCCGTCTGCATAGGCTATATTCGAGGGGTACGTTCGCGTACCCCTCTTTTTTTGTCGAAATGCCATTGCCTGTTTGTTGGGAGCGCCCATGACCGCGCCGTCTGATTTCAATTCGATTCCAGAGCTCGATGCCACGCTCGTTTTCCGCGTGGCATACGATGGCTCGTCCTATAGCGGCTTTGCCGAGCAGCCGGGACAGACGACGGTTGCGGGTGAGCTGCGTCGAGCCATCGAGACGCTGCTTCGCCGTCCGATCGATCTGACGTGCGCGGGTCGCACCGATGCCGGCGTGCATGCCGTGGCTCAGTACATCAGCGTGCCCGTAACGGACGCTGAGCTCGCCCTAACGCGCCGTAGGTGGCTGCGGGCTATGGATGCCCTGCTGCCCAAAGATATCGCCATCAACGAGGTCTACAAGGCCCGTAAAGGCTTTTCTGCACGTTTTGACGCGCGTTCCCGTACGTATACGTACCGTATTGCCGATCGAGATGCGCGCCCCGTGCTGTCCCGCGGTGCGGTGTGGTGGCATCGCTATCCCTTGGATGTTGAGGCTATGTCTGCTGCCTGCCCCGCGCTGCTGGGCGAGCAGGACTTTAAAAGCTTTTGCAAGGTTGCTTCTGCCGTGGGCAAACCTACGCACCGCTGCGTAATGCGCGCCGAGTTTGGCCATGAGGTTGCGTTTGGCGAGGACATCCTGACGTTTACCATCGAGGGCAATGCGTTTCTGCATTCGATGGTCCGTACGATCGTTGGCACGCTTGTCGCGATTGGCATGCATCGCCGTGAACCCGAGTGGATGCGCGAGGTCATCGATGCTTGCGACCGTACCGCTGCGGGCCCCACGGCTCCTGCCTGCGGCCTTACGTTTATGGGCGTGGATTACGATCCCGCCGAGCTCGTCGTGCTCGACTAGGGGAGGGCTCGACGCGTCGTGCGTCGACACCCATTATCTGTGGGCTGCGCGTGTGCAACATCTGTTCTTGGCGTGCAATACAACCGGTGTCTCATTGCTTTTATTGCCGGGGTGTACCATGAACCACGGTTTGATTCATTGCTGTCGAGAGGACGGATAACTTGGTTCGACGTGGCTCGCATCCGCGACTTTCGGTGATCCTTGTGGTAGAAGGTTCGCCCAGCTATGCGATGCGTGCGCTCGAGAGTATCCAGAACCAAGACCTCTACGATTTGCAGATTGTCGTTGTTTGCCGCGATGCTGCGCCCGGTGTGCGCCATTCGCTTCAAGTTGCTGCCGACAGGGACATCCATATTGATTTGATTGACGTCGAGGACGCGAAGCGCGGCGCTTGCCTTCGTGCCGGTTTTGCTGTCTCGCGCGGCTCTCAAATCATCGCTATGAACGCCGATGAGTGGTTTGCTCCGCAGTCCCTTTCCAAGATGGTCGATATCGCGTGCGATACTGCGGCAGACATAGTGTTCCCCACGGTGTCGCTCGACCGCTATGATGCACATCGAGAACGCCATTCGCGCGTCTTGGATGCTGCCTCTATTGCCATAGAAGACGAGTCTTCTATGGTGACTGGGCTGCCCCAGTTTATTTTGGGCGGCCTAGTCGCTCAGACCTCTGGCGTGATGTATAGCCGTCCGCTGTTTGAGGCATGCCTGTCGCGCGGCAAGGCGTACCGTACGGTTGAGTTTATGGCTTATGCGCTCTCGCAGGCACGATTCGTGTCCGGCTGCGGCGACGCTTGTTTCCACGCGGTGGCACCTAAGCTTACAGATGCCTTTGATCCCACCATGTATGCCAGGATATCCGATGACACTCGAGCGCTCGACGAGCTTGCGGACTCACTCTCGGAAGCAGATAGCGGTGGTCGGCTCAAGCTGGCAAGCCAAAAGTTCTACTTTGCCGGACTGGTCGCCTGCATCGAGAATTTGTGTCTTAGCCCGCATGGAGTGTCGTCAATCGAGCGTTCCGCCCGCATGCGTGATATGCTCGAGGCGCCTCGAACCCGTCAGATGGTCGCCGCGCTCAAGGATAACCATCGGGGACTTGGTTTGTTGTTTGGGCCGATCGCCAGCGCCAAGCCCGCGCGCTGCGTGATGTGTACGCATCTGGCAGCTTTTCTTAACCGGACGGGCGCAAAAACCGCCTAAACGGCTCATTTCGAAACAAATTTGCATAGAATTGTTTCGAAATGCGTTCTTATACACAAAAGCCTTCAAATAGCGTTAAACTATTCAGTCACTGATTGATTGTCTCCGCCATCTTTTGGAGAGAGGGTTTGTATGGCTAAAAAACGCAATGGGCGCCAGGATGCCATTAGAGATATTGTGCGCAATAAGGACGTCCGCACGCAGCGCGTGCTGGTCGATGAGCTCCGCGCTATGGGCTTTGATTGCACGCAGGCGACTGTCTCTCGCGATATTGCCGATATGGGGCTGCGTAAGCTCCCCGAGGGTATCTATGTTCTGGCAGAGGACCTGCACCTGCAGCGTATGGTTTCCGAGCTCGTAACGGGCGTTCTGCGCACCGATAATCTGGTTATGATCAAGGCTCAGCCTGGTACGGCTTCCGGCATCGCCGCCGCCGTTGATGCGGCAGAGTTGCCCGATGTGCTTGGCTCGCTTGCCGGCAACGATACGATTTTGGTTATTGCCCAGACGGCCGAGGACGGCGAGCGTCTTGAGGCGCTGATCAATAAGCTGAGCAATTCTCGCAAGTAGGCGTGCGGGTCGTGCGCTCGGCACTGTGTGCGTGACATGGTGGCTTGTAAGGGGGTATCGACGTTGGTCGGTACCCCCTATATTGTTTGCCGGTATAAAGGCCGTCCACCAGGTCGCTTTAAACTAAAAGGCCCCCGAGCACTTTAATAAGCTGCTCGGGGGCCTTGTTGCTAATGGCCGGATGAATTTCTAGCCAACCGTATCGTCAGGCGTGGGCGAGGGGTCGGGAGTGGGTGTAGGCGTAGGCGTAGGCGTAGGCGTGCCGCCATCGCCGCCGGTCGAACCACCAGTGGAGCCGCCCGTCGAGCCACCGGTCGTACCGGTGCCGCCGGTGGTGTCGCCGCCCGTGGTCTCGGTGGTCGTGGTCGTCGTGGTAGTCGTTGTGGTGGTTTCCTCTTCGTCCTCGTTCTCGTCCTTGTCGTCGTTCTCCGTCTTCTTGGTGTTGTTGGTGCCGTAGAACTTCCAGACGCTGTTGTTCTTGTAGGTGGGCGCCGTTCCGGTCGCAAACTCCTCGCGCTCGGTACCGGTCAGAACGGTGTTCATAAACCGCTTAAAGACAGGCAGGTTGGTGCTGTCGCCCAGCAGGTCTGTGCCGTATTTTTGGATGGGAATCTCGCCCGCGGAATAGCCGGTCCACAGGGCGCACGCCAGCTGCGGGGTATAGCCGCAGAACCACAGGTTGGTGGTGTTGTCGGTGGTGCCCGTCTTGCCGGCATAGGGCTGGTCGACGCTCAGGGCGCCGGCAGCACCCGTACCGCCGCCCTTCATGACGCCGGACAGAACATCGGTGACCGCGGCGGCCTCGCCCTCGGTAAGTACCTGTGAGGGATTGTCGGTGTGCTGGTACAGCACCGAACCGGTACGAGAGTCAATCTCGGTGATGGCGATCGGCTGGCGATAGTAGCCGCCGTTGGCAAACGTCGCGTAGGCGGCGGCCATCTCGAGCGGCGAGATCGAGCCGGTGCCGAGGGTCATGACGGGAACGTCCTCGATGTTGTCCTTGGCGGGATCGATGCCGAGCTTTTTGACGAGCGAGATGATCTTGCTGTTGCCGACGGCTTCCGCCACCTGGATGTAGCCGGTGTTGGAGGAGTATGCCGTCGCCTGCTTAAGCGTGATGTTGCCATAGCTATGGTTGGCGTAGTTTTGGACCTCGGTCGTGGTGCCCTTGGCCTTGAGCGGCGAGTTGCAGTTGAGGGTGACGTTGGGGTTCATGCCGTTTTGGATGGCAGTTGCCAGCGTAAAGGCCTTAAAGGTGGAGCCGACGGGACGCTTGGCCGTGGCATGGTTTACGTGGTTCTCGTCGGCGTTGTAATCGTAGCCGCCCACCATGCACTTGATGTAGCCGGTCTTGGGGTCGACGACGACCATGCCCATGTCCAGGCCGTCGAGCGAGAGCGTGTCGAGCTGCTCGCGAACGGCATTCTCTGCCACCTGCTGCATCGTGGGGTCGATGGTGGTCTTGACGGTCAGGCCGCCCTTAAAGAGCACGTCGGTCGAGAACTCCTGCTCCAGCAGCTGCTTAACATAGGCGACAAAGTAGGGCTGCGAGTATACGTCAACGCCGCTGCCCGAGATTTCGGTCACGTTGAGGGTGATGGGCTCGGCCTGTGCGGCATCGTGCTCCTCCTGCGTAATGTGGCCCAGGCGCAGCATGTTGTCGAGGACCTTGTTGCGACGGGACAGCGCCAGGTCGGGGTTGACCGTGGGGTCGTACTGCGAGGGCGAGTTGGGAAGGCCGATCAACAGCGCGGCCTCGCTCAGGGTGAGGTCTGCGGCGCTCTTGGACAGGTAGGTCTCGGCGGCGGCCTCAATACCGTAGGCGCCGTGACCGTAATAGATAGTGTTGAGGTACATCATGAGGATCTCGTCTTTGGAGTACATGTCCTCCATCTTGATGGCGATGTAGGCCTCGCGCACCTTACGCTCGATGGTCGAGTCGAACTGCTCCTCCTGCAGAATGGTGTTGCGCACCAGCTGCTGGGTGATAGTCGAGGCGCCTTCGTGCCCGCCGCCGAGGGTTGCCACCGCAGCACGCGCGATACCCCACAGGTCGATACCGCCGTGCTCGTAGAAGCGCTCGTCCTCGACGTCAACGGTGCCCTGCAGCACGTAGGGGGAGACCTCGTCCTTGGTGATGGACTTGCGGTTTTGCGTGTAGAAGCTCGCGATCTTGTTGCCGTTGCAGTCGACGATCTCGGTGGGCTCGCTCACCAGATACGCGTTGGCGTCGGTGTAGTCGGGCAGATCGGACAGCCAGCGGTTGACGTTGCCGACCATGCCGATGCCAAATGCCACGCCCGCGATAAGCAAAAAGCCCAAAAACGAGAGCAGGATTATGGGCAGAGCATGCGTCTTTGAACGGCTGCGTCCCTGTCGTTGGCGAGGACCCATATATTGACCTCCATGTATGTCGTGCCGGACGGTGGATGTGCCGTCGGGGCAGGATGGACATAAGTTATTACACGATAAACCAAACGGGGCGCGCGAGGCCTCGTGTATGCTGGAAGACGGCATTTTTCAGAGTGAATGCATACCTTGGTAAGGAGTTTGTCGATGGCGATTCGGGCGATGGGGCCGAGCGGACAATACGAGACTGGATTGGATGCTGTCGGTGCGGCGCTGCCCGAGCTGCTGGCGCCGGCGGGCGGGCTCGACCAGATGCTTGCGGCCATCGCCGCGGGTACCGATGCCATCTATGCGGGGTTGGGCGGCTTTAACGCCCGTGTGAGCGCCCATGGCTTTACGGATGACGAGTTTGCGTGCGGCTGCGCCGTGGCGCATGCCCATGGCGTGCGTGTGTACGTGACGCTCAACGTGTTCGTGTTTGACGATGGACTGTCCGACGCGGTGGCGTTGGGAGCCCATGCACTGGAGCTGGGCGCCGATGCTCTGATTGTCGCCGATGCCGGGTTGGCCTGCGCGCTGCGCGCGGCGATTCCCGGGGTCGAGATTCACCTGTCTACGCAGGCGGGCGTTCATAGCGAAGGCGCCGTGCGGCTTGCCGCCGATGAGCTGGGGGTCGAGCGCGTGACGACGGCACGCGAGCTGGCGGTCGACGAGATTGCGGCGCTATGTGCCACGGGCGTGCCCATCGAGGTATTCTGCCACGGTGCGATTTGCATCGGCTATTCGGGGGCGTGCGAGTTCTCGGCCCTGCGGCGTGGGCGCTCGGCGATGCGCGGCGACTGCACGCAGCCGTGCCGTCTGGCGTACGACCTGGTGGACGAGGCGGGGGAGAGCGTTGTCGCCGTCGAGGGAGATCGCCTGCTGTGCCCGCGTGACTATCTGGGTATTGCGCATCTGCCCGAGCTTGTAGATGCCGGCGTGGCGTCGCTCAAGATCGAGGGGCGCATGAAGAACCCCGATTACGTATTCAACGTGGTGCGGGTGTGGCGCCGGGCACTCGATATGCTGCGCGACGGCGCGTGGGACCTCGATGCCGTGGAAGAGCTTGAACGTGAGCTGGGCCGGTCGTTCAACCGCGGGTTTACCGACGCGTATCTGCGGGGGCGTTCGGGCGCCGAGCTTATGAGCTTTGAGCGTGCGATCAACCAAGGTGTGCGCGTGGGACGCCTGGTGGCCGTTGGCCACGAGGAAGTGACCGTCGAGCTCGATGCCGCCGTGGCGGCGGGTGACACGCTCGAGATTCGGTTCTATCCGGGTGCCGACGCGCGTCCCGATGTGCCCAAGCGCTGGCCGCAGGTGCCCTGCCCGGTGGATGCCGCAGCGGGGAAGCGCGTCGTCGTGCATTGCAAGCGTAAGGTGGACGCGGGCTGCGAGGTTTACCTGATTCGCAGCGCCGGCGTGTTGGATCAGACGACGGCGGCCCTGGAGCGCATGCATGCCGAGGCCGATGCGGTCGTGCCTGCTGCTCGCGCCGTTGAAGTGCTGCCGTTTGAGGGCTCCGTTGTCGCTGGCGATGTGCCGGCGGCGGGACTGGCGGAGTCGGCGGAGCAGGGGGCTTTGGCTCGTATGTTCTTTGCCTGGGAGCTGATGGATGCCGACCCGTGTGACGAGCTCGACCTGTCCGATGCGACCGTGGTGCTCGATGAGGTCTGTCGCGGGGGCGACGTCGAGCGGACCCGCTCGCTGATGCAGCGTGCCGGGCGTGTGGTCTGCCGCAATTTGGGACAGGCTGCGATGGCGCGTGAGTTGGGCGTGGCGTTTGATGTGGCGGCGCCAGTGTTTTGCGCCAACCGGGCCACGCTTGTCTGGCTGCGTGGGCTTGGTGCGGGGCGGGTGTACTTGCCGGCCGAGTTGCTCGGCAATGATGCGGAGCGTATTGCCGAACTGGCTGCTGAACCCGGCGTCTTGGGTCCGGTCGACGCCGACCGTCCCGAGCTTATGGTGTGCGAGCACTGCCTGCTGACCGCCGAGGGCGTCTGCGCCACCGATGCGACGGGGCAGGTCCATTGTCGTGACTGCTCTCGTCGTCAGCAAACGCGCTATTTAGTTGAACATGACGGTACGCGTCTGCCGGTCGCCGTTGACGCGTGCGGCAGGACGAGGATTTTCCTGTCGTAGGTGCCGCGTCGCGTCAGTTTGTTATAATATGAGAGTTTATGGACTTCCAGCACCGCCGTATCCGGCGAGGGTGCTATAGCAAAAGGAGGATACCCAATGCTGTCTGTCGACGAGCAAATGCGTATCATCACCTCGGGCGCCGCGCAGATCGTCCCCGAGGCCGACCTTCGCAAGAAGCTTGAGAAGGGCGAGCCCCTCAACATCAAGCTCGGCGTCGATCCCACCAGCCCCGACCTGCACTTGGGACATGCCGTGCCCCTGCGCAAGATGCGTCAGTTCCAGGACCTGGGCCACAACGTCACCCTTATCATCGGTAACGGCACCGCGCTGATCGGCGATCCTTCGGGCAAGAACTCCACGCGTCCGCAGCTTTCGCAGGAGCAGATCGAGGCCAACGCCGAGACCTACGTGAGCCAGGCCATGAAGATCCTGGATCCCGAGAAGACCACCATCGTGCACAACGGCGACTGGATCCTTTCGATGGACCTGGCCGGCCTGCTGCAGGTGTGCTCCAAGTTCACCGTCGCCCGCATCCTTGAGCGCGATGACTTTACCAAGCGCTACCAGTCTCAGACGCCGATCGCCCTGCATGAGTTCCTGTATCCCGTGATGCAGGCCTTCGACTCCGTGCAGATCAAGGCCGACGTGGAGATGGGCGGCACCGATCAGCTCTTCAACCTGCTCGCCGGCCGTGAGCTCATGGAGAAGATGGGCATGGAGCCCCAGATCGCGCTCACCATGCCGCTGCTCGAGGGCACCGATGGCGTTCGTAAGATGTCCAAGTCCTACGGTAACTACATCGGCCTGACCGACGCGCCCAAGGACATGTTCGGCAAGACCATGTCCATTCCCGACGAGATGATCGGCAAGTACTATCGTCTGGCCAGCTCGCTCACCCCGGCCGAGGTCGACAAGATCGACGCCGCCCTGGCCGATGGTTCTGCCGACCCCTACGAGCTCAAGCGCGCTCTGGGCCGCGACCTGTGCGACACCTACCACGGCGCCGGTGCCGGCGACGAGGCTCAGGCCGAGTTCGACCGCGTGTTCAAGGAGGGCCAGCTCGCCGACTTCCCCGAGAAGCACGTTGAGCTGACTGTTAACGACGAGGGCCAGATCTACCTCGCCGGCCTGCTCAAGGACCTGGGTCTTTCGGCGAGCGCCGGCCAGGCTCGTCGCGATATCGACGGCGGCGGCGTCAAGATCAACGGCAAGGCCGTGGCTCCCAAGAGCTATAACATCGATCCCAGCGCCCTCAAACTGGGCGACACCCTCTCCGTAGGCAAGCGCAAGGGCTTCAAGTTGGTCTAACGAGCGAGTTGACCTCACAAGTGCAATAAGGCCGCAGCCGGGAATCCCGACTGCGGCCTTTTTGGTTACGACGATCCCATGGGGACGGAGGGATCATTTGGCGGTGCCGTTAAGCGGAGAGGCGTATTGTTGACCCATCGTTTGGGCATACAATGGCTGTTGGCTTGCTGCGGTGAAGGCTCGTCCGCTCCGCAGCTTTTTTCTACGGTTAAAGGAGTATGTATGTCCGTTGAGGTCATGAGGACTGTGATCGACGCTGCCGAGGGCCGCGTGCCCGTCGACACGCTGTTTACCAATGCGCAGATCGTCGACGTGTATGGCCAGCGTGTGGCGCCCGGTAGCGTTGCCGTCAAGGACGGTGTGATCGTCGGCGTGCTCTACGATGGTCGCGACGATGCCGCTGGCACCTACGAGGCAACTGAGGTCATCGACTGCCAGGGTCGCTATCTCGCTCCCGGTTTTATTGACGGGCATTTGCATATCGAGTCTTCGAACATCCGTCCCGCCGAGTATGCTCGCATGGCCGCGACGCGCGGTACTACCACCGCCATTGCCGACAGCCACGAGATTGCCAATGTTGCCGGTCTCGACGGCTTGCGCTTTATGATCGAGGACGGCCGCCGCGCACCCATCTCCATCAAGTACATGATGCCTTCGTGCGTGCCCGCACTGCCCGACGAGCAGGCCGGTGCCGTTATTTCGGCTGCCGATATGCAGGCGTTTTTTGCCGAGCATCCGGGCGATGTCTTTGGCCTGGGCGAAATGATGAACCTGCCGGGCGTCTTTATGGCCGACCCCGAGACCTGTGCTCGCATCGATGCTGCCAACCAGACGCCGTCCAAGCAGGTCGACGGCCATGCGCCGCTCGTTGCCGGTAAGGACCTCAACGCCTATGCCGCAGCGGGCATTATCGCCGACCACGAGTCGACGATTCCCGAGGAGGCGCTCGACAAGCTATCCCGCGGCATGTATGTGATGCTGCGTGAGGGCACGTGCAGCCACGACCTGGCCAATTTGTCCCCGATGCTGCTGGAGAATCCCGCGCGCGCCCGCCGCTGCTGTTTTGCGACTGACGACCGTGCTCCCTCCGATGCGCTTTCGACCGGTATGATCGACAACGCCTGCCGCGTGGCTATCGAGGCCGGTATTGACCCCGTGGTTGCCATCTCTATGGCGTCCCTTTCTACGGCCGAGGCGTTTGGTCTGGACCACGGTTGTCGCGACCCGCACGAGCTCCGCGGCGCAATCGCCCCGGGCAAGCGCGCTGACCTGCTGTTGCTCGATGACCTGACGTTTGCTAAGGCTCCGCATCGCGTATATGCCGCCGGTGCCCTGGTGGCGCAGGACGGCACCTTTGTGGGCGAGATTGCACCCGAGATGGCCGAGGTTGCGGCCCTTGCCGATGAGCTGCGTGCTTCCGTTAAACTGCCGAAGCTATCGCTCGACGTGTTCGACTATGCCTTTAAGCCGGGCGAGGCTGTGATTGACGTGGTGCCGGGTAAGGCCATCACGGGTATGGTTCGTCCTGAGACTGACGAGGACTTGCGCCGCATTATGCTGATTGAGCGCCATGGCCGTGGCGTGTCGCTGCAGGCCGAGGGCGCCGACGGCGACGGCCCCGCGGGTCTGGGCTTGGTCGGCAAGCATATCGGCCGTGGTTGGGTGCGCGGCTTTACCATCACGGGCGGCGCCATTGCCTCCACGATCGGCCACGACTCGCACAACGTGTGCGTCGTGGGCGACAATGCGGCGGATATGATGGCTGCCGTTGAGGCCGTGGGCCAGGGCGGCCACGTGCTGGTGCGCAACGGCGAGGTCGTGGCGCGCATTCCGCTGGCGCTCGGCGGCCTGATGAGCGAGGGCACGGCCGAAGACGTTGCGGCGCAGCACGACGACTTTATGGTCAAGGCGCGCGCCATGGGTATTGAGCCGCCGCTCGACCCCATCATGGGCATCATCTTCCTGCCCCTGCCGGTCATCCCGACGCTCCGCATCCGCCCCGAGGGCATGTTCGACGTCACAACCTTCACCTACGCCGACTAGTCATCGGGGACGTTCTTAAACGACTAGTCGTTGGGGACACTCTTTGGCGGGCTGCCTGACGCCGCGACCGTAGGACCTCTGGCATGTGTGAGCTATTTGCCAGGTCCTTGTAACGTTTACGCCCGCGGAGTCTTATTTGAGCTCCCTTTGGGTACGTTGGAATCGGATACACGTTCGATTCCAACAAGCCCGAAGGGAGCTTTTCTATGTTTAAACTGATTGCATCCGATATGGACGGCACACTGCTTGACGAAAACGGCCAGGTGCCTCCCGAGACCTACGAACTGATTCTGGCGCTACACGAGCATGGCGTGCATTTCGCCGCATCGTCAGGTCGTCGCTACGATCGCCTGTGCGAGTTCTTTGCGCCCGTTCGCGACAAGATGGACTTTGTCGCCGCTAACGGCGCCCAGGTCTACGCCGACGGTAAGATGGTAGATCGCGAGGTGTATTCGCACCTGGCGATTCGAAGGCTCGCCCAAGCCGTCAGGACGTTTCCCAATCTGCATCTTGCGCTCTTTGACCGAACCAAGTCCTTCCTGCTCGATGACGAGTGCAAGTTCGTGCGTGAGGTCGATAAGGACCTTCCCAATGCCGAGCGCATTTGGGAGCTGCCCGACCCCAGCGTAAATATCATCAAAGCGAGTATCTTTTGCGACGACAGTGCGGTTATGGACAGTGCGTACGTGCTACAGCGCGAACTTGGTCAGCTCTTTACTTTTGCGCCTTCGGGCAACGCGTGGATCGATGCCATGCAGCCTGGTGTGTCGAAGGCCTCGGGTATCGCGCAGCTCGCGGAGCATTACGGCATTGGACGCGACGAGGTCATGGCGTTTGGCGACTCGATGAACGACTACGAGATCATTCGCTTTGTCGGTACGGGCTGCGCGATGGAAAACGCGCGCCCCGCGCTCAAGGCGGTGGCCGATCGCGTGGTGGGTTGTAATCGCGACCACGCCGTCCAGCAGGAGCTCCGTCGCGTGCTGGAGAGTCTCTCCTAATCCGGCAGATGGGGACGTTCCTTTTCTGTCGGCAGTGGGGGACAGTCCTTGCAGCTTTTTCGCGAAGACTGTCCCCAACGACTAGTCATTCAAGAACGCCCCAATGACTAGGCGAGGGCGGCCATGATGGTGCGGGCGACGCCGTCGTGGTCGTTGTCGAACTCGGTGATGGCGTCGGCGGCGTCGCGGTCCTCGGGCTCGGCGTTGATCATGGCCATGCCGTGGCCCGCTGCCTGCAGCATGGGAATGTCGTTGATGTTGTCGCCGAACGCCCAGGCGCCGGCGAAACGCTCGCCCAGATGCTCACATAGCCACGTGAGGGCCGTTCCCTTGGTGGCGCCCTTACCCATGACCTCGATATTCATGGTGTAAGAACGCGTGACCTCAATGCCTTCGAGCGTGTCGAGCGCCGCCGCGATGGCGTCGCGATCGGCCGGGTTGTGCCAGTACATGGCGATGCGTTCGAGTGTCTCGACCTCGTCGATCTTGCTGTCGATATCCATGTCGATCGGTGTTCGTGTGCGCTTAAGCGAAGCCGCGATGTGGGGGTCGCCGCCGCAGAATTCGTCCAGGCGCGCGTAGAGCGAGCGGGGGAGGAAGCACTGCCCGTCCGCGAAGATATCGAAGGTCACATCGAGGCCGGCTGCAATGCTATGGACGCGGTGGGCGATGGCGCGGTCGAGCGGTCGGCTCAAAATGCGCGTGGCACGCGAGGCATCGGTGGGCACAACGTCGTCGAGCTGCCAGACGCTGGCACCGTTGGCGCAGACCGCGTAGTGTACGGCGGGGTGGGCGAGGATGGGCTCAAAGATGCCCGACAGAGGACGCCCCGTGCAGGGCACAAACTCAATCCCACGTCGAGCGAGTTCGTCGAGCATTGCCCAGGTGGCGTCGCTCATCTGCTTATCACTCGTCAGCAGCGTTCCATCCATATCGGAAAACACAATCATTCGCTGCAATCCTTTCTACTGGCATAAAAAGCGTGGCCGAGGGCGGTGATGCCCTGGCCACGCTCGGGTTCTATAACGGTCTGCGTCCTAACGATCGGCGAGCGGCTTGTACTCCAGCGGCTCGATAACCGGGCGATACGCGGGACGGATGATGCGGTGCGCGCAGAAGAGCTCTTCCATGCGGTGCGCGGACCAGCCGGCCATGCGGGCGACGGCGAACAGCGGCGTAAAGAGCGTCTCGGGCACGCCGAGCATCTTGTAGATAAAGCCCGTGTACAGGTCGATGTTGGCACAGATGGGCTTGGTCATGCCGTGATCGCGCATCACTTGCGGGGCCAGGCGCTCGATGCGCTCGATGAGTGCGAACTCCTCGCCCAAGTCCTTCTTGGCGGCAAGCGTGCGCGCGTAACGGCGGCACACCTCGGCGCGCGGGTCGCTGAGCGTATAGACGGCGTGGCCCATACCGTAGATGAGGCCCGTGCCGTCGAAAGCCTGCTTGTCGAGGATCTTGCCCAGGTAGGCCGCGACCTCGTCCTCGTCCTCCCAATTGGAGACGTGCGCACGGATGTCCTCGTGCATGGACACGACCTTGGCGTTGGCGCCGCCGTGGCGCGGGCCCTTGAGCGAGCCGATAGCCGCGGCGTAGGCGGAATACGGGTCGGTGGCCGAGGAGGACAGCACGCGGCAGGCAAACGTGGAGTTGTTGCCGCCGCCGTGCTCGGCATGCAGCATGAGCATCACGTCGAGCAGCATGGCTTCGTCGCGGGTGAATGCCATGCCGCCGCGCAACACCTGCAGGATAGTCTCGGCGGTGGAGAGGCCGGGTGTGGGGTGCGGTACATGAACCTCGGAGCCGCGGCGCTTGGCGACCGAGGCCATATGCGCGAAGGCGGCGATGCGGGGGAGACGGGCGAGCATGGAGATGGCGACGTCGATTTCGTGCTCGGGTGTAATGGCGTCGGGCTCGGCGTCGAAGGCGTAGAGCAGCAGCACGGCACGCTGAAGCACATTCATGATGCTCGACGACACCGTGGTCATGGGGAACTCTTTGACGTACTCATCGCTCAGGTGCCTAAAAGCGCCCAGACGTCCGCAAAAACCGTCGAGCTCCTCTTTGTTGGGCAGCGAGCCCGTGATGAGCAGGTAGGCGACCTCTTCGTAGCCATAGCGATTCTCGGCCTGGGCGTTGTTGACCAGGTCCTCGATGCTGTAGCCGCGCAGCGTAAGCTTGCCCTGGTCGGGCACGACTTTGCCGTCGACCTTGTTGTAGCCGTGCACGTCCGAGATGCGGGTAAGGCCCGCGACCACGCCCGAGCCATCGGCATTGCGCAGGCCGCGCTTGACGTTATGCTCTACGAACAGGCCCTCGTCGTACGGGCCGGTCGGCAGGCCGTGGTAGAGGTTTTCGCTTTCGGGCGAAATCTGACGGCTCGCCTCGTAATCCAGAACCAGGCGGCTCAGGTGATCGTCGAAGCGGTAGTAGATTTTCTTGGCGTCGTAGGCCATGCGCGCTCCTCTCCGGTCCGCTTTGGGGCCGCGCGCTTGGACGATATGACGTCAAGCTGCCCCGAGCGGCTTGTTCGCTACAGGCGGTACATAAAGTTAAAGACGTCCTCGCGCTGGATGGACACGTTGACGCCCGAAAGCTCGCCGGCCTCGGCCAGGGCCTTCTGCAGCTCGGCGAAGTCGAGCTTGGACTCGGCGGTGTCGGCCAGCATGGTCATGGTGAAGATGTCCTCGATAATGGACTGCGTGATGTCGCGGATGTCGACGTTGGCCTCGCCCAGAACGCGGGTGACGCCGGCGACGATGCCGGGGCGGTTCTTGCCAAGGACGGTGATGACGATACGGGAGGACGAGATCTCGGCCATGGGAAACCCTTTCGCGTGGTTGCGGCGCGCGCGGGCGCTCCGCTACGGTACAGTGTTCATCATTGTACCTGTCTGGCGCCAAAAGGGGTGTGCTTACTGCGGCGTTACACGTCTGCAACATGGGCGAAGGGGCGACAGGGTGCGTGTCCGCTGCGGTTGGCCACGCCGCGTTGCACAAAGACCGTGAACCTTTTGTGGGACGCGCGGCGCCGTGGTACCATAGCCAAGTTTGTTGTCTTGGTCGGAAACCAAGACGCCTTATGCGCTGATCGGTAACCAGCGCCTGACTAATAAGGAGTCCTACCATGAAGCAGGGTATCCATCCCCAGTATGTCGAGTGCACGGTGACGTGCTCCTGCGGCAACACCTTCAAGACGCACGCTACCGTGTCCGAGATGAAGGTCGAGCTTTGCAACGAGTGCCACCCGTTCTACACCGGCCAGCAGAAGTTCGTCGACACCGGTGGACGCGTCCAGCGCTTCGCCGACAAGTTCGGTGGCGCCGCTGCCGCCCAGCTCAAGAAGGCCGAGGAGGCCAAGGCTGCCAAGGCCGCCAAGGCTGCTGAGGCCGAGGCCGCTCGCAAGGCTGCCGCTGAGGCTAAGGCTGCCGAGAAGGCTAAGCGTGCTGCTAAGTTTGCCGAGGAGGCTGCCAAGCAGGCCGCCGAGGCTCCCGCAGAGGCTCCCGTCGAGGAGGCCGCTGCCGAGGCCGAGACCACCGAGGCTGCTGAGTAAATAGCTCGCCGCGGAATCACTCGCATTCATGGCATGAGGGCCGTGCATCCATTTGGGTGCGCGGCCCTTTTTCTTTTTAAATTAGTGCGAACTAACCTGTCCCCATGGCACCACATGGCAGAGAGGCGGCGTTTGCCCAGATAGACCTGCCAAAATTAACCTGTCCCATTGTGGCAGGTTGGTCGTAGTTATTACGTGGCGGTCGAGCTCGACCGTATAGGCCGCGCCTTGTTTGGCTAAAGTACAATCATCTGTGTTTAACTCGTCCGCAGCTGCACGGCGTGGGCGATGGCCAAAAAGGAAAACCACATGGGATTCATGTCAAAGCTGCTGTCCTTTGGATCCGATAAGGACCTTAAGCGCTACTACAAGATCGTCGACCAGATCAACGGTCTTGAGCCCCAGTTTGAGAAGATGACCGAGGAGGAACTCCGCGCCCAGACCGATAAGTTCCGCGAGCGTTACGCCAACGGCGAGTCGCTCGACGACATGCTCCCCGAGGCCTTTGCCACCGTGCGTGAGGCTTCCAAGCGCACCATGGGTATGCGCCACTTTGACGTGCAGCTCATTGGCGCCATGGCACTGCACGAGGGCCACATCGCCGAGATGAAGACCGGCGAAGGTAAGACCCTCGTCTCCACGTTGGCCGGCTATCTTAACGCTATTGCCGGCAAGGGCGTGCACGTCGTTACTGTCAATGATTACCTTGCCAAGCGCGACTCCGAGTGGATGGGCCGCATCTACAAGTACCTGGGCATGACCGTCGGTCTGCTCCAGAACAACATGCCGCTCGAGCTCAAGCGCCCGGCCTACCAGGCCGACGTCACGTACGGCACCAACTCCGAGTTCGGTTTCGATTACCTGCGCGATAACATGGTCACCCGCCCCGAGCAGCGTGTGCAGCGCGGCCACAACTACGCCATCGTCGACGAGGTTGACTCCATCCTAATCGACGAGGCGCGTACCCCGCTCATCATCTCGGGCGCCGGCACCAAGTCCGCCAGCACCTACAAGGACTTCGCGCGTGCCGTGCGTGGCCTTGAGCGCGGCGAGGACGTGTCGCACGACATGCTCACCGCCACCGAGGATGTCGAGCCCACGGGCGACTACGTCATGGATGAGGCCAAGCACACCATCGCCGCCACTGAGCGCGGCCTTAAGAAGATCGAGCGCCGCCTGGGCATCGAGGACATCTATGCCGACCTTTCGGGCCAGCTGGTCAACCACCTGCAGCAGGCGCTGAAGGCTCAGTACATGTTCCATCGCGACAAGCAGTACGTGGTCACTAACGGCGAGGTCAAGATCGTCGACGAGTTCACCGGTCGCATCATGGAAGGCCGCCGCTATTCCGAGGGCTTGCACCAGGCCATCGAGGCCAAAGAGGGCGTGCTCGTACGCGAGGAGAACCAGACCCTGGCCACCATCACCCTGCAGAACTACTTCCGTCTGTATGACAAGCTCTCCGGCATGACCGGCACGGCACTTACCGAGGATGCTGAGTTCCGCGAGATCTACAAGCTGCCCGTCGAGGTCATCCCCCCCAACAAGCCCGTGCAGCGCGTGGACCACGAGGACCTGGTGTACCGCACCATTCAGGCTAAATACAACGCCGTTGCCGACGACGTTGAGCGTCGTCACGCCAAGGGCCAACCGGTCCTGGTGGGCACCGTCTCCATCGAGAGCTCCGAGAAGCTGTCCGCCGCCCTTACCAAGCGCGGCATCGCACACGAGGTCCTCAACGCCAAGCACCATGAACGCGAGGCCCACATCGTTGCCCAGGCCGGACGCTACGGCGCCGTGACCATCGCCACCAACATGGCCGGTCGTGGTACCGACATCCTGCTGGGCGGCAACCCCGACGAGCTGGTGCGCGAGCGCCTTGAGTACGAGGGCCTGACCATGGAGGACGTGACGCCCGAGCAGCTCGAGCAGTTTAACGCCGAGGCCAAGGAGACCTGCAAGGCCGAGCGCGAGCGCGTGCTTGCCGCCGGCGGCCTGACCGTTATCGGAACCGAGCGCCACGAGTCCCGTCGTATCGACAACCAGCTGCGCGGCCGCTCCGGTCGTCAGGGCGATCCGGGCGAGACCCAGTTCTACCTGTCGCTCGAGGACGACCTCATGCGCCTGTTCGGCGGCGACAAGATGGACCGCGTCTCCAAGATGATGGTCACGGCCGACATGGGCGACGACATGCCCATTCAGCACAAGATCATCTCCAAGGCCGTCGAGAGCGCCCAGCACAAGGTCGAGAGCATCAACTTCTCCATGCGTAAGAGCGTCCTTGAGTACGACGACGTCATGAACAAGCAGCGCCAGGTCATCTACGCCGAGCGCAACAAGATTCTGGACGGCAAGGACCTGACCGACCACATCACCGAGGTCATGCACGATACCGTGTACCGCTGCGTGCAGGAGTTCTGCACCAAGGACAGCCACGAGGGCGAGCGTGACCTGGAGGGCCTGCGCAAGTGGGTTGTGGAGCTCACCGGCCACATCGATACGCCGAAGTTCCCCGACGAGGATTATGAGGCCCTGGCCGCCGATGTCCTGGCTTACGTAGAGAAGTGCTACAACATGAAGGCCGAGCGCTTGGGTGAGGACCTGATGCGCGAGCTCAACACCCAGGTCATGCTGCGCGTCATCGATACCCGCTGGATGAACTACCTGCAGGAGATGGACTACCTCAAGACCGGCATCGGCCTGCGCGGCTTTGGCCAGCGCGACCCGCTGGTTGAGTACAAGACCGAGGCCTACGGCGCGTTCCAGATACTCGTCGATACCATGTACGAGGATTACCTGCGCACGGTTCTGCGTATCGAGATCAAGGCTGCCCCGCGTGCCGTGGAGCACAAGGAGGACCCCGCACTCGAGGGCGCGCGCTTCTCCGGTCCTGCCGAGGTCGATGGTGACAACGGCGACTCGGTGCTGCGCAAGCAGGCGCAGGTGCAGGCCCGCACGGCTGTCCAGGGTGGTCCGGCTGCCGTCAACAACGGTGGCAAGGTGACCACCTATCGCAAGTCCGAGAGCGACGATCCGTACGTCAACGTGGGCCGCAACGACCCGTGCCCCTGCGGTAGCGGCAAGAAGTTTAAGTACTGCCACGGCAGGAATCGTTAATGGCTGAGGCTTTAGAGGTAACGCCCGCCGAGCTGGACGCGTTCGCGGACCGGCTCGGCGAGGTCGAGTCGTATCTCCATTTGGACGAAAAGCGCACGCGCGTGACCGAGCTCGAGGCCAAAAGTGTTGCCCCTGGCTTTTGGGATGACGCCGACGCCGCCCGTGCCACCATGGAGGAGATCGCGCGTACCAAGGAAGATATCGCTGCCGTGGACACCGCGCGCGGCGAGCTTTCCGATGCCCGCGCCGCGCTGGAGCTTGCCGAGGAGATGGGGGATGACCCCGACGCCGTCGCCCTTCGCGAGGAGGCTACAGCCACGGCTGAGCGCCTGGCCCGTGCCATCGATGAGCTTGAGCTTTCGAGCTGGTTTACCGGTGAGTTCGATCACGGCGATGCCATTGTGACCATCAAGCCCGGACAGGGTGGTCTGGAGGCCCAGGACTGGACCTTCATGCTCTTTAAGATGTACATGAAGTACTGCCAGCGTCGCGGCTGGAAGGTCACCATCAACGACTGTCCCGCGGCCGAGGTTATCGGCATCGACCGCGCGACCTTTACCGTCGAGGGCAAGGACGCATTTGGCATGCTGCGCGCCGAGGCCGGCGTCCACCGCTTGGTTCGCATTAGCCCCACCGACGACAAGAAGCGCCGCCAGACCACGTTTGCCGGCGTCGAGGTCATCCCCGTGCTACCCGATGATATCGACATCGAAATCAGTCCCGATGACATCCGCGTGGACGTGTACCACGCGAGTGGCCCGGGCGGTCAGGGCGTTAACACCACCGACTCCGCCGTGCGCGTGACGCATTTCCCCAGCGGCATTGTGGTCACCTGCCAAAACGAGCGCAGCCAGATTCAAAACAAGGCCGCGTGCATGCAGATCCTCAAGGCTCGCCTGTACGAGATTGAGCTCGAGAAGCGCGCCGAGGCGCTCGATGAGATCCGCGGGCCCAAGACCACGATTGGTTTTGGCAACCAGATTCGCAGCTACGTGCTCTACCCGTATCAGATGGTTAAGGACCTACGCACGGGCGTTGAGACCAGCAACGTCGAGGCAGTTCTTGACGATGGCGACCTGGACCCGTTTGTTATTGGCTACCATCGCTGGGCTACCGGCAACGCCGATGCAGAAGGCTCGGAGGTCTAAAACATCGGGCGGCTTCAAGCCGATGCCAAGCCCAACGGTTGGACGGGTTTGTATCCAGAATAAACCCTGCGCAGGGGTGGTTTTTGTCCGGCGAATCGGTAGAATCGAATACAAGAAGAAGTTCAAAGCGCATCCGATGGGGTGCGCTTTTTTGAGGGAGGCAGCATGGCATATCGTCTGGACATCAAGCGCATTCTTTCGATGAACTTCTTTCACGACCTGCCCCAGATCATGTTGGGGTGTGCCTTGGCCGCCATCGCGACCGACTTGTTTTTGATTCCCAACGGTCTTGCCGCCGGTGGCGTTACGGGCCTTGCCACCATTATCCAGGCGGTCGGCGCGGCGCGCGGCCTATCGCTTCCCGTTGGTATTCAGACGATCGTGATGAACGCCTTGCTGTTGTTGGTCGTTATGCGCGAGGGCGGCATGTTCTACGTGGTGCAGACCGCGACGGGCTTTGTGCTGCTGGGCTTCTTTACCGATCTGTTCGCCCCGTTTGTAGCACCTCTGGCGGATGCGGACCTGATGCTCCCTGCCATGTGGGGCGGCATTATTACGGGCATCGGTTACGGCATGGTGTTGCGCGCCGGCGCCAACACCGGCGGCTCGGACACGATTGGCCAAATCATCTCGCGTAACACCTCGCTGCCGGTGGGCTCGACCGTCATGGCGATCGATGTTGCCGTATGCGCGCTATCGGCTCCGGTCTTTTCAATCGAAAACGCACTGTATGCAGGCCTTTCGATGGTCATTAGCGGCTACGTGATCGATGCCGTGGTCGATGGTGGCAACAAACGCCGTATGGTACTCATCATCTCGGACAAGTTCCCTGATATCGCTGCCGATATCATGTATGGCCTGGGTCGTGGTTGTACCAAGTTTAAGGCGACTGGCATGTATTCGGGTGCCGAGAAGCCAGTGGTTATGGTCATCGTGAGCCGTCGAGAGCTCAATACCCTCAAGACGATCGTGCGCGAGCGCGATCCTCATGCCATCGTAACGGTCGCTGACGTTACGGAAGCCTTCGGCGAGGGATTCAAGGACATTAGCGCGTAGGGTCGACCGCGTTCCATCCAAAAGACGTTCACATTGATAAACCGTTTCATCAGCGGTTCTGCCTGCTAAATTGTTCAAATAATGATAAAAACTCTGGTAAAGCCATCAGTTTCCAGCATAATGAATGACGTACGTGCATTGCGGCTGTGTTGGGACTACCTTTCCGTGCCGTGCGCATTTTGTCTAATGAGGATGAAAGGAAGGCACAATGAGCGACGAAGAGCTCAAAAAGGTTGCCAACGAGGTAAGGAAGGGCATCGTCACCGGAGTGCACGCTGCCAAGTCCGGCCATCCGGGCGGTTCGCTCGGCGCTGCCGACATCATGACCTATCTGTACTTTGAGGAAATGAACGTCGACCCGGCCGATCCCCGCAAGGCCGACCGCGATCGCTTTGTGCTCTCCAAGGGCCACTGTGCTCCGGGTCTGTACGCCGTGCTCGCCGAGCGCGGGTTCTTCCCCAAGGAGGATCTCGAGACGCTGCGCCATATCGGCAGCCACCTGCAGGGTCACCCCAACATGAACGACACCCCGGGCGTCGATATGTCCACCGGTTCGCTCGGCCAGGGCATCTCCGCCGCCGTGGGCATGGCTGTTGCCGCCAAGCACTGGGGCGATACTTACCGCACGTACGCCCTGCTGGGCGATGGCGAGAGTGAGGAGGGTCAGGTCTGGGAGGCCGCCATGTTTGCCGGCAACCAGCAGCTCGACAACCTCTGCGTGATCGTCGACCACAACGGCCTGCAGATCGACGGTCCCGTCGAGGAGGTCAACGACCCCATGCCGCTCGCCGACAAGTTCCGCGCCTTTAAGTTCCATGTGGTGGAGCTCGCCGACGGCAACGACTTCGATCAGATCCGCGCCGCCTTTGCCGAGGCCCGCGCCACCAAGGGTCAGCCGACCGCCATTATTGCCGAGACCATGAAGGGCAAGGGCGTTTCCTTTATGGAGAACCAGGTGGGTTGGCACGGCAAGGCCCCCAACGATGAACAGTTTGAGCAGGCCATGGCAGAGCTCACGGCCGCCGGAGAGGAGCTCTAGGATGGCAGACGTCAAGAAAATCGCCACGCGCGTAAGCTACGGCGAGGCCCTCGTCGAGCTCGCCAACGAGCACGATGACTTTGTGGTCCTCGACGCCGACCTGGCCGCCGCCACGCAGACCGGCAAGTTCAAGGCAGCCTGCCCCGACCGCTTCTTCGATGTGGGTATTGCCGAGAGCAACCTGATGGGTGTTGCCGCCGGTATCGCAACCACCGGTCGCGTTGCCTTTGCGAGCACCTTTGCCATGTTCGCCGCCGGCCGCGCCTTTGAGCAGGTCCGCAATTCCATCGGCTACCCGCACCTTAACGTTAAGATCGGTGCCACGCACGCCGGTATCTCGGTGGGCGAGGACGGCGCCACGCACCAGTGCTGCGAGGATATCGCTCTCATGCGCGTTATCCCCGGCATGACCGTGATTGTTCCCGCCGACGACGTGGAGGCCCGCGCCGTGACGCGCGCCGCCTACGAGTGCGACGGCCCCGTGTACATGCGCTTCGCCCGTCTGGCCTCGCCGGTTATCAACGATCCCGAGACCTACAAGTTCGAGTTGGGTAAGGGTATTGTCATGCGCGAGGGCGCCGATGTGACCATCATCGCCTGCGGCCTGATGGTCGGCGAGGCTCTCGAGGCCGCCGAGCAGCTCGCTGCCGAGGGCATCGACGCCGAGGTCATCAACATGCACACCATCAAGCCCATCGATGCCGACCTGATCGTCAAGAGCGCCACCAAGACCGGCCACGTCGTGACCGTCGAGGAGCACTCCGTGATCGGTGGCCTGGGCAGCGCCGTTGCCGACGTCCTGTGCGAGCAGTGCCCGACGCCGCTCAAGAAGATCGGCGTCAACGACACCTTCGGTGAGTCTGGCCCGGGTGCCGAGCTCTTGCACAAGTATGGCCTGGACGCCGCCAACATCGTGGCGACCACCAAGGAGTTCTTGGCATAAGGCAAGGCGGATCTCAAGGACTGCTTCGCCAGAACTACAAAACTGTTTCGCCAGTACTATGGAAACCCGGCAGGGGCGCTCTCTTGGAGAGCGCCCCTGTTTCAGTTGCGGTGAAATAAGGACTGTTTGCCAGCTTAAAGGCTCAATTAATCCGTATTTCACCGCAACTTTCGAAGGCGTTCTCGCTTTTGCTGGCGGCGGCACGACGATTGATTGCTGCCTGGCACAGTGCGGCAACGTCGGGGGCGTCGTCGCCTTTATATGTCATGGCGAGTAGGGCGGCATCATAGATTTCGTCGTTGGTCATATCGCTGGCATCGATGGGGCAGAAGGTGAGTATCGAATCCTGCTCAGCGAGCTCGGCGAGATTGATCGTTTCGCCTGCGGTAAAGACATCGTCGAGGACGAGCGTCGCGCTCGTACAGGGAATTTGATAAATCTTGCCATCAGTGGCGATGGGGGAACCTGCCGCCTCGAGCGTGTACACACCTTGAATGAGGCTGATACCGGAACCGTCGGAGGCGACGAACTCAACCTTGTCGACCGTTATCCCGTCGACAGTCTTGCCCGTAATGTGTATCGGGACACGTGAGGCCCCGCTATCGGTATCCCAACCTGCGGCAGAGATGTTGAGCACAATAGCATGCTCCGAATGAGCCGATATAAAACAAGACAATGCTTGCCGCAGATGAAGACCCAAACAACTGCCGCCGACAATGGCAATTGCCAACATGCAGGTAAGAACAACCGCAATGTGATTCCGAGGCTTTACCCGAATTGCAGAATTAGTCGACATGCCATGGATGGTAACCCCACATGTTGTGCAATACCTCACGCCATTGCGCAACTCAGTACCACAATAAGGACAATTCATACCAGCCCCCACAACCATAGACGTTCCAATCGAGGCCAATGTAAAGCGATTATTCAAATTCGAGTTGCGCAACAATTAGCCTTAATTTAAGTTGCGGTGAAATAGGGACTGATTAGACCTTTTAACTGGTAAAACAGTCCCTATTTCACCGCAACTTATGAAGACGCCCCTCAAGCACGGTCCCATCAGGGAAAAGGGCATATATCGACAAAGCGCAATTCAGACCCTTCCAACTTTGTATATGCAGCACTTCAAGATAAACGCAGCGACTCCTTAGTTACCGCAGGCCGGGTACAGGGTTACTCTCCAAATCTTTCCGCAGGACGGAGGAGCCCCCGCAGCGCGAAGCGCGCAGCGGGGGCTCCGACATGTCCGAGGACGATTTGGAGAGTAACCCTGTACCCGGCCTGCGGGATCCCTAAGCCCGCCATGCTTCTTATGTGCAGCAAAGCTAATGCTGCTAAAATACAAAGCGCTCATGTAGTTTAAACGCACGACGATAAGGAGCACCAGTGGGTAACCACTTCCGTACCTCCGGTGCGGGCGATGATGCCCCCAAGACGCAGGCAGGCGTCCTGGGCAGTCGTTTCGCCACTCCGGATTCAGAGGGCCAGCCTGTTGCTCAGGCCCCCGCTCAGCCGGCAGATCAGGCACAGCCGGCATCCGATCCCTTTGCCTACAATCCAACCAGCGATGTCGCGCTTTCCGGCACGGCGGGTTTTGAGCCCGTTCAGGCCGTGACCGCTCGCGTGGAGCAGCCTCAGGCTGGCGCCGCCACGCCGCAGCCTACCATGGCCGGCATTCCCGACCCCTTGGCCCCTGCGACGCCGGCTCCTCAGCCTGCACAGTCCGGTCTCTTTGCCGCTATTCCCGACCCCACGCAGCCTGCTGCCCCGGTGGTCGAGAGCGATCAGGCCGCCGAGGTCGCAAGCCTCGATAACGCGCTCAACAACCCCGATTTTACGTCGGTGTTTGCGCCTATCGATCCGCAGGCCAGCCGCAAGAAGATGGCCAAGCAGGCCGGTGTCGAGCCCGTCATCCTTATGGAGCATGTCACCAAGATCTATCCGGCACAGCCCAACAAGCCTGCACTCGACGACATCAACATCGAGATCTATCCGGGCGAGTTCGTCTTCCTGGTCGGTCACTCCGGCTCGGGTAAGACCACACTGCTGTCGACGCTCAACCGCGACGTCAAGCCGACGAGCGGCCGCATCCTGGTTGCCGGTCAGGACCTCATGAAGATCAAGAACCGCAAGGTTCCGTTCCTGCGCCGCCAGATTGGCGCCGTGTTCCAGGACTTTAAGCTTCTGCCGCAAAAGACCGCCTACGAAAACGTGGCGTTTGCCCTTCAGTGCATCGGCAAGCCCAAGGGCGTCATTCGCAGCCAGGTGCCCGAGGTGCTGCGTCTGGTCGGTCTGGCCGATCAGATGGACTCGCTGCCCGACCAGCTTTCCGGTGGCGAGCAGCAGCGCGTTGCCGTCGCCCGCGCTATGGTCAACCGTCCGCCGCTGCTGATCTGCGACGAGCCCACGGGTAACCTCGACCCGGCGATCTCGCTGGGCATCATGAAGCTGCTTGAGCGTATTAACCGCACCGGCACCACCGTGATCGTCGCCACGCACGACCGCGAGATGGTCGATAGCATGCACCGTCGCGTGATCGCCCTCGAGGGCGGCCACGTCATCCGCGACCAGGAGAGGGGAGGTTACGGCAACTATGGCACCAACTAACGTGGGCTACTCCTTCAAAGAGGCAATCAGCCACTTCTTCCGTAACTGGACTACCTCGCTCGGCGCCGTCATCACGATCTTCCTTTCGCTGTTTATCATCGGCCTGTTCATCATGGGCTCTGCGATGCTGAACTCCGTGATCGGCACCGTCGAGGATCAGGTTGTCATCAACGCGTTCATTAGTGATGACGCCGATCAGGCCGATGTTCAGGCTTTTGAGGCCGAGCTTAAGACGTGGAATAACGTCAAGTCCGTGACCTATAAGGACAAGGACGACGCGCTGGCCGAGTATACGAGCAAGATGTCGGGCAACGCCGACGCCACCATGAGCGCGCTCGATGGCCAGAACCCGCTGCCGGCTTCCTTCGCTATTGAGATGGACGATCCGTCCAAGGTCGAGAGCACGGCAAAGAAGCTCAAGAAGGATGCCGATTTCCAGAAGATCGCGGATGACGGCGACGTCAACGCGAGCGTGCTGTACGGCCAGGAGGAAGTGAGCCGCCTGTTCCAGGTGACCAACTACATCCGCATCGCCGCCGTGGTGCTCGTTGGTCTTCTGACCTTTATCGCATTCATCTTCATCAACAACACGATTCGCCTGTCCATCACGGCGCGTCGTCGTGAGATTGCGATTATGCGTCTGGTCGGCGCCAGCAACGGCTTCATTCGTGGCCCGTTTATCACCGAGGGCGTGCTGCAGGCCATTTTGGGCTCGCTGCTTTCCATCGGCGTTCTGGAGCTGCTGCGCAATCTGATGATTCCGCGTCTGCAGGAGAGCATCGGCTGGATGTCGTTTGCCCTGCCGATGCAGTACTACCTGGTGACCTATGCTGCGCTGATTCTGGTCGGTGTGATTATCGGTCTCTTTGGTTCTGCCATCGCCATGCGCCGCTACCTGCGCGTGTAGGCATGCTTGGAATTCATCCCTTCCAACGGGTCGTCTCTTATGGGGCGGCCCGTTTTTTGATCCCTAGGGGACGGCAGGAAAGCGAATCATTTGGGTAGACTCTTTGGAGTTCGCAATCGATAGTTAGGAGGCGCCATGGGGCGCAATAACAAGCATAAGCGTGGAGCTCGCAATCAGCGCGGGCCGGTGCGCAGCGAACGCCGTCCGAGCCTGACCGGGCGCGTGCAGCTCCATGAGCATAGCGCCTACGTTGTAACCGAAAACGGCGACTACAAGGTCATGGGCCGCGGTAAGCGCGAGATCATGGATGGCGATACCGTTGCCGTGAGCATTAAGAACAGCCCGCACGGTGAGCGGCGCGCCGTGATCGAAAGCGTGGTTGAGCGTGCAGCCATAAGCGTGGTGGGCACGTACCAGACCGCCGGTCCGCTCGGTGTGATCGAGCCGCTCGATTCGCGTCTGAAGGCCGACTTCTTCATTCTGCCCGAGGATACCTCGGCGGATCGTCTGGGTGTCCACCCGGGTGATGCTGTTGTCGCGCGCATTTTGACCTACCCGACGCGCCTGGAATCGGGTACCGTGACGATCGAGCGCCGCATTGGCGGAGATGACGCGTCCGATTTGGGCGTTCAATATGTGATGGCGCGTTACGGCTATACCGATAGCTATCCCGAGGCCGCGCTGGACGAGGCCGAGGGGCTTTCGCTCGATGTGTCCGCGGCGCTTAAGGACCCGCTCCGCCGCGATCTGCGCGACCGCTTTGTCATCACGATCGACCCGGTCGACGCGCGCGACTTTGACGATGCCATTTCGTTGGAGCGCACGCCCGAGGGTGGCTACAAGCTGGGTGTGCATATCGCCGACGTTTCACACTATGTGGCTTGGGACGGGCATATCGATCTTGAGGCTCGCCATCGTGCGACATCGGTGTATCTGGCCGATCGCGTGCTTCCCATGCTGCCCGAACGCCTGTCCAATGACCTGTGCTCGCTTCGCCCTGACGAGGACCGTCTTGCGTTTACCGTCGATATCGAGCTCGATGCGCAGGGTCGCGTGCGGCATTACGATCCGTATCCCAGCGTGATTCGCTCGCGTGTGCGTATGGACTATGACGGCGCCGAGGCGCTGCTGGTGCGTGCCGGCGCGGTTGAGTATTCGGTGCTGGAGGGTGCAGCCGAGGATGTTGCGGCTGCCGAGACCTCGCGCGAGGAAGCGCTTGAGCGCGGTCTTGCGTGCGAGGAGGCCGCCCGCGGCTACAACATCGACCTCGGCGATTTCCTTGTCTCCGCTAACGAACTCGCCGAACTTCGCCGTCGTATTCGTCGCGCCCGCGGCTCAGTCGATTTTGACACAGCCGAGATTCGCGCTCTATTGGATGAGGACGGAGTGCCCGTGCAGATTGTGGCGCGTGAGCGTTCGTGTGCCACGTCGCTTATCGAGGAAGCCATGCTGCTCGCCAACGAGTGCGTTGCAGAGTGGCTGGCAGACCGTGATATCGAGGCCTGCTATCGCGTGCATGAAGATCCGAGCCCCGATAGCCTGCACGGTGCCGCCGTTGCGCTGGCGCAGCTAGGCATCATCGACGATCGCCGTGCTGCCGGTATTGCCCTGGGGAGCCCCGATGAGCTGCAGGCTGCAGTTGATGCTGCCGCCGGTACGGCCAACGCACCGCTCGTTAACACGCTGCTTCTGCGCAGCATGCAGCGCGCGCTGTACAAGCCGCGCAACGAGGGCCACTTTGCGCTCGCCGCGCCGTGCTACTGTCACTTTACGAGTCCCATCCGTCGCTACCCCGATCTGGTGGTGCACCGCGTACTCAAGCTGCAGTTGGCCTATGAGCAGCTGGGCGGCAAGGACGCCCTGGTCCGTACGCCGCGCCTGATCGGCAAGGGGCGCGAGTCACTGCCGCGCATTCTGCCGCAGATCTGCCGCGCATGCAGCGATGCCGAGCGCGCGGCAGATGCCGCCAGCCATGCGACGCAAAAGATCAAGATTGCCCAGTACTATGAGGACCGTCTGGGCGAGCGCTATGCCGGAACCGTCTCGTGGGTTAGCAGCATGGGCCTTTTTGTGCGCTTGGACCTAACGCAGGTCGAAGGCTTGGTTTCGATCAAGAGTCTGGGCAACGAGTGGTTCGAGTTCGACGAGGACGCGCTCACGCTCACAGGTGCCGACACGGGCACCCGTTACGAGCTGGGGCAGCGCGTGATTATCGAGGTCTCGCGCGTCAATACCACGCGTGGGCACTTGGACTTTAAGCTTATCCATTAGCCAAATCCCGACTCATGGTGGGGGAGCGGAGGGCGGCCTTTCGGGACCGCCCTTCGCATTTGAATCGTGGCTACCTTGCCGTCTGCTCGGCCGCCCGCTTACCTGCTATTTGAGAGGTAAAACCTACCAAAATAAACCTGTCCCTTTTGGCAGGTTTACAAGAAAGCGGGGATGAGATGGCGACGGTGTACGGTTATGCGCGGGTGAGTTCGCGCGATCAGAATCTTAATCGGCAGCTGGATGCGCTGGGCGCCTATGGCGTGGGCTCGGCGAATATTTATGCCGACCATGCGAGCGGCAAGGACTTCGATCGACCGCGTTATCGCGAGCTGCTGCACGTCCTGGGAGACGGGGACGTGCTGGTGGTGCTTTCTATCGACCGACTTGGCCGTAATTACTCCGAGATTCTTGAGGAATGGCGACGCATTACCAAGGTGCTCGGGGTTGCCATTGTGGTGTTGGATATGCCATTGCTTGACACGCGCGCCAGGGCCAGCGGCGCGCCGGATGTGACTAACACCCTGATTGCTGATATTGTGCTGCAGCTGCTGAGCTACGTGGCGCAGGTGGAGCGCGAGAATATCCATCGGCGCCAGGCGGAGGGGATTGCAGCGGCGCGGGCGCGAGGGGTCCGTTTCGGTCGACCTCGCAAGCCGTGCCCTCCTCAGTTTGAGCTGGTGCGCGATAGCTATGAGGCAGGCGATATTACCCGCAGCCAGGCAGCAAAAAGCCTGGGCGTGTGCGTGGGGACGTTCGATCGCTGGATGCGCGAGGCGGGGTAGGGGTTTGCGTCGCTTTGTCGCTTCCTGTTGCGATTCAAATTTTGATACGGTGACGATGTCATTTGGGGCTACACTCGCTGATATTCAAAAAAGGAGGTTGGCCCTTGGCGCGTGTAAAACAAATAATCGGATGGACCGCGATCGTTCTGTTCGCTGCAACGCTGGCGGGCATCTGGGTGCTGACGGAGCAAAATGCGGTGGAGACGTCGTTGCTGAGCGAGTCCACCGCGCGTGTGGTGGAGGGTCAGGCTACGGGCGTTCAGGCTGCCGATGCCACGGGTGAAGCCCAGACGGAGAACGGAATGACCGGGGGCACCGATTCGGCTGCCTCGAATGTCCGGTCTGGCCGACTTGCTTCCATTCGCATGTGGGCGGGCACAAACGTCCGTCGCGTTGCCCATACCGTAGAGTTTTTCTTCGTCGGATTGTTCGCCTCGGTGGTCGTGGTTTGCTTTTCCAGGCGTCCGTGGAGCGTATGCTCCCGTTGCGTGCCCGTATTGCTCTTTTGCGTCGCCTGCTCCGTTGGCGATCAGGTACATAAGATCTTTGTTCCCGGCAGGCATTTCGACGTTATCGATTTAGGATTCGATGCTGCGGGCTATGTCACCGCCATGCTGTTGGTATTGCTGGCAGCGGCGTTGGTGCGCCATGCGACTCGGCCGATCGGCGCCCATGCGAGGCGCTAGCCTTAAGACGAGACATCGCGACTGCCTATGCTTCGACATTGACTACAATAACGGTTGCAATCGCGAGTGGTCGTCGATGTGCAGTTTTCCAGACACCTGTTTTCTCTAAGAAAGGAAATCCCATGGCGGTATTGTTTGTTGAATATCCCAAGTGCTCGACCTGTAAGAAGGCCAAGGCATGGCTGGACGAACATGGGGTAGAGTATATCGATCGCGATATCGTTTTGGACAATCCCACGGCTGATGAGCTTGCGACCTGGATTGCTCGTTCGGGGCTGCCGGTGCGGCGCTTCTTTAATTCGTCGGGCATGAAATATCGAGAGCTGGGCCTGAAGGCGCGTCTGGATGCGGGCATGACGGATCGGGAGTGCTACGAGCTGCTGGCGACCGACGGCATGCTGGTCAAGCGTCCGCTGCTGGTGGGCGACGACTTTGCGATTCCCGGCTTTAGGGAAGCGGCTTGGGCCGAGGCGTTTCTGTAGCGGCTGCGGAAAGTGCGACCCGTTTTGAGCTCGGATTCCGGGACGCAGTTTCCGGTTGAAGGGGCTAGCGGAAACCGTATCCCAGTTTGAGCGCGAAATCTGGGATACGGTTTCCGTTTGGGGCCTCTAGGGGAAAGCGCGTCCCGTTCTGGACGTAAATTCCGGGATGAGCTTTCCGGTTGGCGGGCATATGCGCTAATCCTCAAGCCGCGCCCATTCGTGCGGATCGTAGACCTTTACGTGCTTGTTGGGCTTGCCGCTCCAGTACTCCTCGTCCATAAAGGGCAGGTATGCCTGAACGCCGGGACAGATAAACGGAATCCGTTGCCGCTGCAGGCGCTCGCGCTGCCGCTGCTCCAGGTTCGTCTCGGATATGACGGTCGGCATGCCGGACAGCTCGACGAGGCTTGCCTGGATGCGCTTGAGGTCGGGGAGCGCCGCATGCCATGACGTCCGCATGATCAAAAATGAGGCGTGGCGGTAATTTGCCTGCATCACCGTGATGGCGGGGCGCAGCGTGGGATGGATTTTGTCCCGTTCGGGCCAAAGGTCGGCAGTGATCTCGAGGCCCAGGGTCTCCCATAGGTAATCAAGCTCTTCGTCCATGGCGCCTCGATATCTACGCGATCATTGATACTTCGATTGTGTTGCCTGGTGCTATCGTTTTCGCAGTAGAATCTGCCAACGGTTGACGGCTACCGCTCGCGGCGTTTTGCCCTTCGTGTACAGCGGTCGGCTTCACAGGTCCTTCACGGGTTGGACGAAATTAGGCCAATTTGACCGAATTTCAAAAAAGTCAAAATTGGGGCTTGCGTCATGGCGTGACTTCCCGTATATTTCTTTCTTGCGCAAAGGCACAGCCGAGCGCAGCGATGCAGTCATTGGGATGTCGTCTAATGGCAGGACAGCGGATTCTGGTTCCGTCAATGGGGGTTCGACTCCCTCCATCCCAGCCATTGCATTTGCTACATATGGCCCGTTCGTCTAGCGGTTTAGGACGCCGCCCTCTCAAGGCGGAGATCACCAGTTCGAATCTGGTACGGGCTACCCACAAATGAACGCCCGGGCCTCGCAAGAGACCCGGGTTTTGTGTATCGACCGTATATACGGCGCCTGCCGTGTTTCGCTCAGATCGAGGAGTAGCTATGGACCTGCCTATCAGCTTGGAAGACATCACGTATGCCGAGAACTATCTGGCGCAGGGCGACCTGGCTACGGCGACGCCGCTGCTGGAGCGTCTGGTGGAGCTCGCCGAGGAGTATATCGACGCTGAGTGCAAGACGGAGGAGAAGCGCCAATACTTTAGCTTCGATAGCAAGTTTGAGCGCTTGGCCTATCGCCGCGTGGAGAAGGATCCGCGCGAGCTCGTGCAGGTCGAGGTGCCGTTTGACCGCCTGTACTCTGACATGGCGTTTGCCTACATTCGCCAGCAGGATTATGTGAGCGCTCGTAATGCCCTGATGCAGGCTGTGCGTTGGGACCCCATGAACTGCAACTATCGCTTGGACTTGGCCGAGCTGTTCCGCGCGCTCGAGGACAAGCAGGAATGGGCATCGCTCTCGTTTTCGGTGCTGGAGCGTGCAAGCGATGGCAAGTGTGCCGCCCGCGCCTATGCCAACTTGGGCCAGTATTTCCTTGAGCCCGAGACCGAGAATGTCTCGGCCGCCGTGGGTTGCGCGCGTCTGGCACTGCGCTTAGCGCCCAACGATGCGCACACGACGCGCCTGCTCAACAAGATTCATACCACCTATCCGGATGCCGCCGAGGAGAGCGACGAGCACGTGATGGGTGAACTGGCCCTGCAAGGCGTGCCGACCTCGCCTTCGGCCGAGATTGCCATCTGCCTGATTATGTGCGCGACCGATGCTGCAAGCGACGGCGACAAGCAGGAGGCGACGCGCCTGACAGTGCGTGCTCGCGACCTTGTGGGCGAGGAGGCCTGCGCGGCGATTATCAAACTGGTGCGCGAGAGCGATGCCGAGCTCAATGCTGAGCGCAAGGCAAAGCGCGACGCCGCGGGCTCAAACGTCGATGGGACCGAGGAGGCCAGCGATGCCCAGTAAGCGCGAGCGCAAGCTCATCTCCAAGAATCGCTCGGCACACCACGAGTACTTTATCGATGAGACCTTTGAGTGCGGCATTGAGCTGAGCGGTACCGAGGTCAAGTCGATTCGCGAGCGCGCGTGCCAGATCACCGACACCTTTGCACTGATTCGTGGCGGCGAGTGCTGGCTCGTGGGGCTGCATATTCATCCTTATAGCCATGGTGGCGTGTGGAACCGCGACCCTGATCGCCGTCGTCGTCTGCTGCTGCACCGCAAGGAGATTGACTTTCTCGACGGTAAGCTACGTAATCGCGGCTATGCCCTGGTGCCGCTGGAGCTGTATTTTAATACCGACGGCCGCGTAAAGCTGCTGCTGGGCCTAGGCCGCGGCAAGAAGTTTTACGACAAGCGCGAGGATATGGCCAAGCGCGACGTTCAGCGCGAGATTGACCGCGCGCTTAAGGAGCGTAATCGCTAGGCACTCTGTATAAGTTGCGGTGGAATAGTTCCTGTTTGAGGCCAAATACCCGACAAGCAGGAACTATTTCACCGCAACTTGGTGGAGGGACTTGGCTGACCTGCAATCTTGGCACATATGTGTATGGGGCGGCGTCCGTTATGGGCGCCGCCTTTTTTGTGGGTACATACATCCATAAGGTACCAACCCGGGTTAGGGGAGTGATCGTTATGGACAAAACTGCGTTCTTTACCATGCCGAGTGGTCTGTACGTGGTGAGCGCTGCGGCAGACGGGCTGCGCGCCGGCTGCGTCATCAATACGGCGGTGCAGGTGACGTCCATGCCGCCGCGCATTTCGGTTGCCGTGAACAAGGACAACGTCACCTCGGGCGTCATCGCATCGGCCAAAGCGTTCGCGCTGACCGTGATCGATCAGACTGCCGACATGCTCTACATCGGTAACTTTGGGTTCCGCACCAGCAGCGACTATGACAAGTTTGCCAAATACGAGACCCGCGAGACGGCTCTGGGCATGCCCTATGTGCCCGAGCACGCGGCAGCGCTGTTTAGCTGCCGTTTGATCGATACTGTGGATGTGGGCACGCATCTACTGTTTATCGGCGAGGTCGAGGATGCCGAGCGCCTGAGCGACGAGACGCCGCTGACGTACGACTACTATCACAAGGTTCTGAAGGGCAAGACGCCTCCGAAGGCCTCGTCCTATCAAGGCTAGAATTGTTGTAAAAACACTTGCATTATATTATTGAGAACATATACTAATAAGCGAAGTACATCACCAGTCGCGTTCGAGAGGAGAACATCATGGCTGAGGAGAAGAAGACGTATAAGTTTGTGTGCGTCGTTTGCGGTTACGAGGTTGAGGTCGACACGCCCGAGCTGCCCGAGGACTACGTGTGCCCGGTGTGCGGCGTCGGCCCCGATCAGTTTGAGCTTGTCGAGGAGTAGCTCGCAGGCACACGGCGAAAGCCGAACATAGCTCTGTCCAAGGGCCCCGGTCGGTCATCCCGGCCGGGGCCCTTTTCTTCCGCCCCCAAGGGATCACGGCTGCTGTTAGCCTATCCTGTCTGTCGTGAGTCCGGCTGACTGTTTGTCTTAATCTGTAACATCTAACGGCTCAAAAAGGGTCTATCTGTTACAGATCGAGACAAAAGGTTGGAGCTGAAGAAATGTCTCGATCTGTAACATCTAGAAGCGGAAATCGGGTCCACCTGTTACAGATCGAGACAAACCAAAACCATCATTCTCAAAATCTCAATCTGTAATATCTGACGGTAAAAACGGGGTCTACGTGTTACAGATTGAGACAAACGGAGCTGTTCCTCGGAATGATCTCGATCTGTAACATCTGGACATCAAAAGCGGGTCTAGATGTTACAGATCGAGACGTTTGCCTGGGTGGGTGCCCCGTCCCATTACATCCCTGTCAACAACACGACATCGAGAATCGTCACGATGGCACCGATCCCTACGAGCAGCGCGTTGAGCGGGCGCGAGTTGGCGTATTTGCCCATGACGCGGCGTGAGCTGGTGAGCCGTATGAGCACAAAGACCGTAATCGGCAGCTGAAGCGACAGCAGCGCCTGACTCCAAATGAGACCTTCAAAAGGATTCGGGACGACCAAGCACGCCGTCACAGCGCCGACGAAACAAGCCGCCACCCCGATCGAGGAATGTCGGTCGTGGATGTCGTATTCCTCGTCGAACATGCCCGCGGTGATGGTTCCCGCCGCCATGCCCGCCGTCACACTACTCGATAGTCCCGCGAACAGCAGCGCTACCGCAAAGATGGTCGAGCTTGCCGGGCCCAGAATGGGGGAGAGCGTGGCCGCTGCGACGGCGAGGTCGTCTACGACAATGCCGTGCGCAAAGAAGGTCGTCGCGGCCAGGATGACCATGGCCGAGTTGATTGCCCAACCCACGCCCATCGAAAAGAGCGTGTCGAAAAGCTCGTAGCGCAGACGCTCTTCGATAACCTGCTCGCCTTGGCCTTCGAAGTGCATGGATTGGATGACCTCGGAGTGCAGAAAAAGGTTGTGGGGCATAACGACCGCGCCTAGGACACTTACGATAATCGCGGCAGAGCCGGTGGGCATACTGGGTGTGATCCAGCTTGTGGCGGCTTGCGGCCAGTCGACGTTGACTAGTGCAAGCTCGGCCAAAAACGAGAGTCCTACCACGCCCACGAAGGCGATAATCCAGCGCTCGGCGCGTTTGTAGGAGCTCGTCATGAGCATCGCCATCGATGCCGCCGCCACGATGACGCAGCCGGCGCGTACGGGCAGCCCAAAGAGCATTTGAAGGGCAATCGCACCACCCAGGACTTCGGCCATGGTGGTGGCGATGGTCGCGAGATAAGCACTGACGAGTACCGTGCGTCCAACGAAGCGGGAGAGGTAGCGTGTCGTGGCCTCGGCAAGACAGGCGCCCGTTGCGATACCCAGGTGTGCCGCGTTGTGCTGCAGCACAATGAGCATAATCGTGGACAGCGTGACGATCCACAGCAGCGCGTAGCCAAACTGCGAGCCCGCGGCCATATTGGAGGCCCAGTTGCCCGGGTCGATAAAGCCGACGGTGACGAGCAACCCGGGGCCGATATGCCGCGCAATGTCTAGGCCTCCGTGACCGCCAGTGCGGTGCGAGCCAAAGTGTTGTTTGAGATGGTTGAGCATGGCTGGTTCCTACGTTGGGGTGGCGTGGCGCTGCACTTGGGTTGCGCGGCGCCACGCCCTGGGTTTAGGTTTGGGCTACTTGTGCGCCTTGCCTTGGTTGGCCACGGCGTCGATCTTGGCGGCGATGGTCGCCGGGTCGCCGATGTAGCGCTTGTCGAGGACGTTGAAATCGGCATCGAAGGTGTAGACGAGCGGCACGCCGGTGGGGATGTTGACCTTGAGGATCTCCTCGGGCGTGAGGTGCTCGAACTTCATGACGAGAGAGCGCAGGGAGTTGCCGTGTGCGGCGATGAGTACGCGCTTGCCGGCGAGCATCTGGGGGCGAATCTCGTCTTCGAAATAAGGCCAGGCACGGGCTATCGTGTCCTTGAGGCACTCGGTGTAGGGCAGCTGGTCGGGTGCGACATCACGGCATTGCTCCTGGGTGTGGGGATCGCGCGCGTCGTTCGGCTCGAGTGCCGGCGGGCAGATATCGAAGGAGCGGCGCCAGATGAGCACCTGTTCGTCGCCGTGCTCCGCCGCGGCATCGGCCTTGTTGAGACCCTGCAGCGCGCCGTAGTGGCGCTCGTTGAGCTTCCAGGATTTGATGACGGGCAGCCACTCGCGATCCATTTGGCCGAGCACGATGTTGAGGGTGTGGATCGCGCGCTTGAGGCGCGAAGTGTAGCAGACGTCAAAGTCGAAACCGGCTTCTTTGAGGGCTCGACCGCCTGCGGCGGCTTCTTCGCGGCCCGTGTCGGTGAGCTCTGCGTCGGTCCAGCCGGTGAACAGGTTGAGTTTGTTCCACTCCGACTCTCCGTGGCGGATAAGGACGAGTTGGATCGTCTGTTGGTCTGTCTGGTTTGCCATAGGGGCCTCCTTAATGTGGCACGGCATGCGTGCCGTTTGTTTGACGCCGCAAAGGATACCCGTTTTAGGCTCAGAAGTTAACCAAGACTAACAAAATTGTTGTATTTGAATAGGATGGTGAAAGGGGATTGCTGAAATGTCTTGATCTGTAACAACTAGGGATGGAAATTGGGTCTTACTGTTACAGATTGAGATGTTTGAAGCGGTGAGCTTACAGGTCGAACTTGGGCGCCTTGTTGTCGTCCTTGAGGTCGGCGGTGTCCACTCGTAGGGCGCGCGTTACGCGATTGTTTCGAAACGGGCGGGAAACACAACGGGCCGGCGATGCTCCTAGTATGCCTATTCAACTGACTGTCTAAATGTCTAGGGGAGGATCGCGATGCAGGCAGATTCCGCTCAGCAGCAGGGCCTTTATCGCCCCGAATTCGATCACGATGCATGTGGCATCGGCGCGCTTGCCGATATCAACGGTGAGCGCCATCACCAGATTCTGGACGATGCGCTGTCCATTCTGGTCAACTTGGAGCACCGCGGCGGCACGGGACTTGAGAAGAATACCGGTGACGGTGCTGGCATCCTGTTCCAGGTTCCGCACCACTTTTTCCGTAAAGAGGCTCAAAAGTGCGGCCAGATCCTGCCGGCAGAGGGCGACTATGGCGTGGCCATGCTGTTCTTCCCGCAGGACGACAAGGGCGTAGAGGATGCCCGCCGCGTGTTTGAGGAGGGCTGCGCCGAGGCCGGCGTGCCGCTGCTCTTTTGGCGCGAGGTGCCGGTCGACCCGCACGACCTGGGCGAGACGGCCCGCGCCTGTATGCCCACTATCCTGCAGGCCTTCCTGGGTCGTCCGGACGACACGCCGGCGGGCGACGCCTTTGAGCGCCGTCTGTACGTGTGTCGCCGCACCATCGAAAAGAAGGCCGACGCCGAGTTTGCCCTGCGCGATAAGATCTTCTACGTGTGCTCCATGAGCTCGCGTACTATCGTGTACAAGGGCATGCTCGTCGCCACGCAGATGCGTCGCTTCTTCATCGATCTCAACGATGCCGCCGTCAAGACGGCCGTGGCGCTCGTCCACTCACGCTACTCCACCAACACCACGCCCAGCTGGGAGCGCGCGCACCCCAACCGCTTTATCATCCACAACGGCGAGATCAACACCCTCAAGGGCAACGTCAACTGGATTCGCGCCCGCGAACCCAACCTGTACAGTCCCGTGTTGCAGCACGATCTTGAGCGTGTGATGCCCATCATCAACCGCGAGGGTTCCGACTCCGCGATTCTGGACAACGTGCTCGAGTTCTTGGTCATGAACGGTCGCCCGCTCACGCGTGCCGCGTCCATGCTGCTGCCCGAGCCGTGGGACCACAACGACAGTCTGAGCGAGGAACGCCGCGCCTACGACGCCTACCAGTCCATGCTCATGGAGCCGTGGGACGGCCCGGCGGCCATCGCCTTTACCGACGGTCGCACGCTGGGTGCCGCCCTCGACCGTAACGGCCTGCGTCCCGCCCGCTACTATGTGACGCGCGACGGTCGCTTTATGCTGGCAAGCGAGGTGGGCACCATCGAGGTGAGCCCCGAGAACATCCTGACGAGCGGCTGTCTGGGGCCGGGCCAGATGCTCGAGGTCGATTTTGCCCGCGGCCGCGTGATCTACAACGATGAGCTGCGCGCCCGTTACGCCAAGGAAAAGCCCTACCGCGACTGGATTGCCGAGGAGACGCTGACCGTTGACGCGCTCGATGAGCCCGTTGCGGCAACGCCCGCCGAGGACGCCGAGGTGCCCGCCGCCGTGCGCATGGCCAAGCTCGGCTACCACTGGGATGACGTCGACGAGGTCGTGCGTCCCATGGCCCAGCAGGGCAAGGCGCCGCTCGCCTCGATGGGCATCGACGCGCCGCTGGCCTGCCTGTCCAAGAAGACGCGCTCGTTCTTTGACTACTTCTATCAGCTGTTCGCTCAGGTCACGAACCCGCCGATCGACGCCCTACGCGAGCATATGGTCACCTCGACCACGCTCTACCTGGGCAACCACGGTAACCTGCTCGAGGACTCCCGTACGGCCTGCCAGCTGGTGCGCTTGGAGCGTCCGTTGCTCAACGAGGAGGAGTTTGACCGCATCTGCGCCATCGACCGCGTGGGCTTTAAGACTCGCCGCTTCCGTGCCGTCTACCGCCGCGACGCCGGCGAGGGCGCACTGCAGGCTGCGCTCAAGCAGCTTGCCGAGGACGTTGAGGCTGCGGTCCGCGACGGCGTGAACATCGTGGTGCTGAGCGATCGTGCCGCTGCGGGCGAGGTGCCCGTGCCGTCGCTGCTCGCCGTGGGCTGCGTGCACAATCACCTGATCCGCGCTGGCGTGCGCACCTTTGCCGATATCGTGGTGGAGTGCGGCGATGCCGTGTCTCCGCACGACTTTGCGGCACTGGTGGGCTACTCCTCGAGCGGCATCTATCCGTACAACGCACATGTGTGCATCCGCGATCTGGCGGCGCGCGGCGACCTGGACGTGACGGCCGAGCGGGGCATTGCCAACTACAACAAGGCCGCGACGGCGGGCATCGTCTCCATCATGTCCAAGATGGGCATCTCCACGGTGCAGAGCTACCATTCGGCGCAGATCTTCGAGGCCGTGGGCTTTACGCCGGAGTTCGTCAACGCGTACTTCGCCGGCACGGTGAGCCGTGTGGGCGGTATGGGTGTCGAGGACGTCGAGCGCGAGCAGAATGAGCGCTACGACGCCGCGCTCGCTATCCTTAAGAGTCCGGCTCCCGATCAGCTGCCCACACTGGGCCTGACCAAGTGGCGCCCGCTCGGCGGCGAGGATCACCTGATCGACCCTCAGACCGTCTACTTGCTGCAGACCGCCTGCCGTGAGGACAGCTACGACACCTTTAAGGAGTACAGCGCCCGCCTGCACCGCACCGGCCGGGCCGTGCGCCTGCGCGACTTGCTCGACTTTGATGCCAGCGGCCGCACTCCGGTGGCACTCGACGAGGTCGAGCCCGCGCGCAACATCGTCCGCCGCTTTAACACCGGCGCCATGTCGTATGGCTCCATCAGCAAAGAGGCACACGAGTGCATGGCCATCGCCATGAACCGTCTGCACGGCCGTTCCAACTCCGGCGAGGGCGGTGAGGATCCGCGTCGCGAGACCCCGCTGGCTAACGGTGACTCCAAGAACTCCGCGATCAAGCAGGTGGCAAGTGCGCGCTTTGGCGTGACGAGCCGCTATCTGTGCAGTGCCTTCGAGATTCAGATCAAGATGGCCCAGGGCGCCAAGCCCGGCGAGGGTGGCCACCTGCCCGGTAAGAAGGTCTACCCCTGGATCGCCGAGGTCCGTCAGTCCACGCCCGGCATCGGCCTGATTTCGCCTCCGCCGCACCACGATATTTACTCTATCGAGGATCTGGCAGAGCTGATCTTTGACCTTAAGAACGCCAACCCCGGCGCGCGCGTGTCGGTCAAGCTGGTCAGCGAGGCCGGCGTCGGCACCATCGCCACCGGTGTGGCCAAGGGTGCTGCCGACAAGATCTTGATCAGCGGTCACAATGGCGGCTCGGGTGCCGCTGCGCGCGACTCTATCTGGCATGCGGGTCTGCCGCTGGAGCTTGGCCTTGCCGAGGCCCAGCAGACGCTGCTGCAAAACGGCCTGCGCTCACGCGTGGTGCTCGAGGCCGACGGCAAGCTCATGGACGGCACCGATGTCGCCGTCGCCTGCCTGCTGGGTGCCGAGGAGTTTGCTTTTGCGACCATGCCGCTCATCTCCATGGGCTGCCTCATGCAGCGCGACTGCCAGCAGGACACCTGCCCGGCCGGCATCGCTACGCAAAACTGCCGCCTGCGTCGCGGCTTCCGCGGCAAGCCCGAGCACGTTGAGCACTTTATGCTCTTTGTTGCCGAGCAGCTGCGCGAGGTCATGGCGAGCCTGGGCTTCCGCACCGTCGACGAGATGGTCGGCCATCCCGAGTGCTTACGCCAGATCGAGGTCCCGGGCAACCGCAAGGCCAACCTGCTCGATCTGTCGCCCGTGCTGGCAAGCGCGACCTGTGAGTTTGGTGCCCATATCCCGGGTGCCGACGGTCGCCACTTCCTGCCGCAGATGGCCGCGGACAGCGAGCTCGACAAGACGCTCGACTCCACGTTGTTTGTGCCCTATACGGCCGATGCCCGTGCGCACCTGCGTCCGATTCGCTTCCGCGCCGATATCGCCAACGTCAACCGCTGCGTGGGCACCATCTTGGGCAACGCGGTGACCAAGGCGCATCCCGAGGGCCTGCCCGCCGGCTCCATCACCATCGATTGCGATGGTTCGGCCGGTCAGAGCTTTGGCGCCTTCCTGCCGCGCGGCATTACGCTCAACGTGTGCGGCGACGCCAACGACTACTTTGGCAAGGGCCTTTCGGGCGGCGAGGTGTCGGTGCGCCCCAACCCGCATGCGACCTACAAGTTCGACGAGAACATCATCGTGGGCAACGTTGCGTTCTTTGGCGCTACGAGCGGTCGCGGCTTCATTAACGGCCTTGCCGGCCAGCGTTTCGCCGTACGCAACTCCGGTGCCACGGTGGTGGTCGAGGGCTGCGGCAACCATGGCTGCGAGTACATGACGGGCGGTCTGGCGCTCATCCTGGGCGAGGTCGGGCAGAACTTCGCCGCCGGCATGACGGGTGGCGTGGCCTATGTCTTTGACCAGTACGGCACGCTCGATGCCCGTGTGAACCACGAGAGCGTTGAGCTTAAAGCCCCGACTGCCGGCGAGCTGGCGCAGATTCGCGAGCTCATCCAGGAGCACGTGGACGCGACGCAGAGCCCGCGCGGCATTAAGCTGCTCTACAGCTTTGAGACGATGAGCAAGCGCTTTGTGAAGGTCATTCCGACCGAGTACGAGCGCGTGCTGGCGATTGTCGCCGCCGCCGAGGCCGTCGGCAAGACGCATGCGCAGGCCGAGGAGCTGACGTTTGACATTGTGACCGGTCGCGCCGACGCCGCCGATGTCGCTCGCTTTGATGTGGCGGGTGGTGTCGCTGGCGCTGTGCCCGCCGCCGCCAGCTCTGTTGCTTCGACCAAGAAGGAGGCGTAAGTGCCATGGGTAAGCCCGGTGCTTTTCTTGATATCGATCGCGTGACCCATGAGCTGCGCCCCGTGGAGGAGCGCAGCCGCGATTTCGATCCGCTGTACTTGGAGCCCGACGACGACGCGCGCCGTGCCCAGGCGAGCCGCTGCATGATGTGCGGTGTGGCGTTTTGCCAGATGGGCGCGAGCTTTGGCAAGGCACGTCCGAGCGGCTGTCCGCTGCACAACCTGATTCCCGAGTGGAATGAGCTGGTGTATCGTGGCCGCTGGGACGAGGCTGCCGAGCGTCTGTCGCTCACCTCGCCCATGCCCGAGTTCACGAGTCGCGTGTGCCCGGCGCTGTGCGAGGCCGCGTGCAACCTGGGCTCGGTCGATGGCCAGCCCACGACGATCCATGACAACGAGCGCGCGATTAGCGACCATGAGTGGGCCAACGGCGGTCCGCACCGCTTTGAGCCGGCAGGGGAGGGTGCACCCACGGTTGCCGTGGTGGGCTCCGGTCCCGCTGGTCTGGTGGCAGCATGGGAGCTTGCGCGTCGTGGCGCCCGCGTGACGTTGTTTGAGCGCGACGACCGCCCGGGCGGTCTGCTCATGTACGGCATTCCCAACATGAAGCTCGAGAAGTCCGTGGTCGAGCGTCGCGTGGCGCTCATGCGCGAGCTGGGTATTGTGTTCGAGCTGGGTGCTGACGTTACGAACCCTGCGGTGGCGGTCAAGCTCAATGGCTTTGACGCCGTCGTGGTGGCTGCCGGCGCCCGTGCTCCGCGTGGGCTTTCGGCTGCGAACATTGATGCCCCGGGCGTGGTGTATGCCGTGGACTACCTGACGGCTTCGACCGTCTCGGTGCTCGATGGCGACGAGCCTGCCATCGATGCGCACGGCCTGGACGTTGTGGTCATTGGCGGCGGCGATACCGGCAACGACTGCGTGGGCACCGCAGTACGTCAGGGTGCGCGCAGCGTGCGCCAGTTTGAGTTCTTGCCGGCGGCGCCTGATGCGCGCGCGGCGAGCAACCCCTGGCCGCAGTGGCCCAACGTGAAGAAGACCGATTACGGCCAGCAGGAGGCCATCGCTGCCATGGGCGGCGAGATGCGCGCTTGGGGTGTGGATACGCTCGAGGTACTGTTGGACAAGAAGGGCGCGGCCGCGGGCCTGCGCGTGGTCGATCTGGATTGGTCGGCTGGCAAGCCCGAGCGCATCGCGGGCTCCGAGCACGAGGTGCCGGCCCAGCTGGTGCTCATCGCCTGCGGCTTTACGGGTCCCGAGCATGGCGTGTTCGACGCCGTTGGCGTGCCTGTTGCCACCGCTGGTCGTCCGCTGCCGGTGATGGCTACCGAGGGCTCGCACCTTGCGGCCCGTGTCGACGGCGTCGCCGCAGATGCCGCGCCGGTGTATGTGGCGGGTGATGCTCGCAACGGCAGCTCGCTCGTGGTGAACGCTATGGCCGATGCCCTGGCCTGCGCGGCCGAAGTCGCCGATGCGCTGGAGCTGTAAAGTAGTCATTTAAGAACGTCCCCAATGACTGGTCATTTTTGTCTAGTCGTTGGGGACACTCTTTGCGAGCGGTTCGTTCGTTTGTCGACGCGCGAGTGTCCATTCGGCGTCTTCTTGAGCTGTGGTGCTCTGCTGTTTCTGTGGTGGCCGGGGGCGCTTGGCTCAATAGGGCGGATTGGCCGTCTATGTTTACCTGCGGTTTTGTTCCAGTGCGCATTTTCGGTCAAGCTTTTCGTCAAGTGTTTGGTCAGCATCTGGTTTGCAGCCGGAGGCCTATTTTGCCCGCGCTGGTCGTGGCTGCCCACCCTCCTCGTAAGCTCAAATTGAGGTCCATCAGTTTGAGGAGGATGCCATGACTGATTACGCTTTAGATCGAGCGCAGCTGGCCGAAGCCGTCGGCAACGATATTGCCGACATGGCCCATTTTTGGATGCTGCGGAAGTTCCAGTTTTTGGAGCCGGCGCGTGAACAGTTCGAGATCATTGTCGACCCGTGGCTCAGCTATTGCACCGAGCCTTCGCAAAACGAAATCATGGCCTACAACATGGCATTTACCGATTGGCTGCTCTTCGAGCGCCCCTATCGCCATGGCAAGACGCTGCTCGAGCTGTATGTTGACGAGCCGCCGGCATCGCTTTCGCCTGCCTCGCTCAAGCGGCTCGAGCAGGTACGCGACACGCAGTATTTCTCGCGCTTTGGCATTTTGGACAAGGATCCTGCGACTGGTATGGTCGCGCTGAAGGACACGCGCACCGACCGTCGCTTTGATGTCTACGACCCACATATCGTGCAAAAAGAGCACTGGAACGATGGTGCGATCGCGGTGCGGCTCTCGTGCGTCGACGATGTCTGGCTGACGGCGGGGCAGCTCTATCTGTATGACATCGCGCGCCTGAGTGATACGGCGGTCGATGGGCCGGGTGAGGTGCATCCGGAGGACCTGCAGGACGGCTTTGACACCTCGTGCATCAGCTTCTTTTTGCGCCTGGTCCGCGACATCATGGGCGCCCAGGGGCGCTACGTAAAGTCCCTCAACATCTACGAGCAGGACTGGGAGTAGGGGATGGGCTGTCGCAGCGCCGCCGCGTGTCTATTTGTCTCGATCTGTAACGTTTAGGGACAAAAAACCGGTCTACCTGTTACAGATCGAGACGAACGCTTGGGTGCCGCTGGTTTGTCTAAATCTGTAACGTTTGGGGGCCTGGAGAACGTCTAACTGTTACAGACCGAGACGTTTGGCACCTGGTTGGGGGAATGTCTCAATCTGTAACATCTACAGGCCCAAATTCGACCTACCTGTTACAGATTGAGACAAAGGTTGGCGGCTGCCGAAAGATCTTGTTCTGTAACAACTAGAGGCTCAAAGACTGTCTTCCTGTTACAGATCAAGACATTTGTCAGCGGAGGCAACGGTGACGATGGTCCATTTGTCTGACGTGGTGGTGATGAAAGTGTCTAATACCGTTCTCAAACACAAACATGCGACTCGCAACACGTTGGCGCGGAATAGGATGCTCGCGCGGCTCACGGAGACGGCCAAGCAAGGTGCGCTGCTCGCAACGCATGACAATACCGAGCTCATGTGGCTGCGACGCCATGTTGGAACCGACGATATCGCGGAGCCCGAGCCGTACCTGTTCTGTTTTCAGCATGATTGGGATGCATTGACGCCGGCGGAGCGAGCGCTAAGGACTATCAAAGGGCTTGCGGAGTTTCATCCCGATTGGGCGTTTTGGGGCTATGACGCGGCGCTTTTGTGGGGTCTGGAGGTGCCGAATGATCTGCTCGGGCCACGATATCTTGTTAAGACGGGTTGCTCGGTGCCGCTGAGTGCAGGATGTCGGCTGTTGCGTCCGCAGGCGGCGGGTGCACTTGAACAAGCCGACGGCGTGCAGGTGACGTCGTTTTGGCGCACGGTGGAGGATTGCTTACTGCGTGCGCCGTTCTCCTACGGGTTGGCGATTGCCGATTCTGCACTGCGGGCGAAAGGCGTATCACGTTGGGATTTGTGCGAGCGCCTCCGCGCCGATTGCGAGGGCAGGCGAGGGTATCGCAGGGCACAGGTGATTGCGTCGTATGCGGACGGGCTGTCCGAAAACGGCGGCGAGTCTCGGTTCCGAGCGTTCTTTATTGCGTACGGCTTTCCAGTTCCGGAGCTGCAGGTGGAGTTTCGCGACCCGCTCGATCCGAGCCAGGCGTTTCGCGTCGACTATTTTTGGCGGCTCATGGACGGGACGTGTGTCATCGGCGAGCTCGACGGAAAGGGGAAGTACACCTTGCAGAACGGCGAGGGTCGGGAGTCGGTCGACCCATTCGTGGCAGAACGTCAGCGAGAGTCCCATCTGACGATGCTCGGGCACAAGGTGCTTCGGTTTACGTTTGATGAACTCAAGAACCCGGGGAAGCTGGCTGAAAAGATGAGGTTGGCGGGTATTCCGCGACGGCCCGATTTGGCTGAGGAGTGGAGACGTCAGTGGTATGGGCGCTGAGAGGTTTTGTCTCGATCTGTAACATCAGGGGGCCCAATAACCCTGTACCTGTTACAGATCGAGACATTCCCCTGATGTTGCTGGGGTGGGACTGCAACGTATTCCGTCCCCCACATCCCCTCTTCCCTCCGTTAACCGATATGTTTGACTTTAGTTCGCTGCATTAGGTGATAATGGACAAATGTTCAAGTTAATTGCGAGGGAGGAGCTCGATATGGCGTCTGCCGATCGTTCTACGTTGTTTATCAATGCGACCATTCTGGATGGTTCGGAGCATATGGAGCCGCAACCCGATATAGCCGTGACTGTTGAGCGCGGTGTCATCACGTGGATGGGGCCGAGTGCTGTGGCGCAGGCGCCTGCGGGTGCCGAGGTTATCGACCTGGCGGGTGCGTATCTCATGCCCGGTCTCATCAATATGCATGTGCATCTGTGCGGTTCGGGCAAGCCGGTTTCGGCGGGCGATGCGGGCGCGCTGATGAAGAAGCTCGATAATCCCGTGGGGCGCGCCATCGTGCGCCATATTCTTAAGGGCAGCGCCCAACAACAACTGGCAAGTGGCGTGACTACGGTGCGCGGTGCGGGCGACCCGCTGTTTGCCGATCTGGCCGTGCGCGATGCTATCGATGCCGGCAAGTATCGAGGTCCTCGCCTGGTGGCGCCGGGAACGGGCGTCACGGTGCCGGGTGGCCACGGCGCGGGGCTGTTCGCGCAGGTCGCAAATACCCCCGCCGAGGCAGTCGAACAGGTGCGCGACCTGTATGCGCGCGGTGCCGACGTCATTAAGCTGTTCGTGACGGGCGGCGTGTTCGACGCGACCGAGGTGGGCGAGCCGGGCGTGCTGCGTATGCCGGTGGAGGTTGCCGCGGCGGCGTGCAAGGCTGCGCACGAGGTGGGCCTGCCGGTTATGGCCCATGTCGAGAGCACCGAAGGCGTGAAGGCCGCGCTTGAGGCCGGCGTTGACACAATCGAGCACGGTGCCCCGATGACTCCTGAGATCTTGGAACTGTACCGCGGCGCCGCGGGCACGCAGCTCGAGGGACGTGCGCCCAGCGTGACCTGCACCATCAGCCCGGCGCTGCCGTTTGTATTGCTCGACCCGGAAAAGACCCATTCGACCGATACGCAAAAGAAGAACGGCGATATCGTGTGCTCGGGCATTATCGAGAGCGCTCGTGCCGCACTGGAAGCTGGCGTTAAGGTGGGCCTTGGCACAGATTCGAGCTGCCCGTTTGTGACGCAGTATGACATGTGGCGTGAAGTGGCCTATTTTGCCAAGTATGTCGGCGTGAGCAACGCCTTCGCGCTGCATACGGCCACGCAAGTCAATGCCGAGCTACTGGGGCTGGGCGGCGAGACCGGCACAATCGAGTGCGGTAAGGCCGCCGACATTTTGGTGACGCGCAAGAACCCGCTCGATGACCCGTGCGCCCTGCGTGAGCCGATGCACGTGATGTGCCGTGGCGATCTGGTGCGCAAGCTCAAGGTGAAGCATATTCCCGAGGTGGACGCCGAGCTCGACACGATTATGGCAATGCCGGCCGAGGCGCTGGCCGAGGAGCTCGCCCGCGACGGCGTGGCGTAAGCGCGCGATATGGCGATGCGACAAAGGGACAATCCTTTTGTCATAATCAGAAAAAGCCGAGGTCCCAGTGCGAGGCCTCGGCTTTTATTTGTCCCATGGTATGGCGGCTATGAGCGCGTTTCCATCTTGGCGTGGCACTTGGGGCAGGTGACGCGGATCTTGCCTTTGCCCTTGGGGACGGAGAGCATTTGGCCACAGTTGGGGCACTTGAGGTATGCCGTGGTCTTGCGGCCCTTCCACATCTTCTTAGCCGTGCGTTTGGCACGCTCAAAGTCCTCCTTGCTGGTGCCGGCCGCGCGTGAGGTGCTGGCCGCTGCAGCGCCGCCGCCCAAACTGGCGACGAACTTGCCCAAGCCGGGGACATTGGCGGTCGCAGCGACAAAGGCCTTGTTCTCCTTGCGACGTGCATCGGTATTTTTGGACAGGCCGCGCAGCACACCAATTACGATGACGGCGATGGCGATCCAGCTGAGCCACTGGATGCGGGTCATCGATCCGATCATCGCGATGACGATGCCGGCAAAACCCATCACGATGGTGAGCTCGTCAGCACCATTGCGACCCTTCATAAAGTCATTCATGCAAATTGCCTTTCGTTCGATATACTGCACGCCTTTATACCCGATTTAGAGCAAGGGGGACAGGTTAATCTGCACCAAGGTGGTGCAAACATACCTGTCCCCGGAACACCAAGACGGTGCAAAGTAACCTGACTCCCTTGCACCAATTACTTGGCGAGTTTGTCGACGACGCGTTCGATCTCGGCGAGCTTGGCTGCCTTGAGCTCCTCGTCGCCTGATTCGATGGCCGAGGCGACGCAGCCCTCGATGTGAGCTTTCAGCACATCGGCGTTGATGCGAGCGATGAGCGCCTGTGTGGCCATGAGCTGCGTGGAGATATCGACGCAATAGCGGTCCTCATCGACCATCCGCAAGATGCCGTCGATCTGACCACGTGCCGTTTTGAGCATACGGGTCACCGATTTGTGGTCTGCCATCATGGCGGGTCCTCGTTTCTGGTCGATCCTTCAAATACCTCGCCCTCAGTTGCGGTGAAATAGTTCTTGATTGAGGGCTTGGAGCGCTAAAACAGGAACTATTTCAGCGCAACTTCTGAAGGGTTGGTCGAGTGGCGGTTGCCGAGCGGCTATGTCGGCCGGCTATGTCGGCCGACAGCGGTGCCTGCTGGTGCGGTGGCAGCTAGGCTGCGGTCACGGACAGGGCGTGGAACTTCTCGCCGGCGCCCTCGACGGCGGCAGCGAGCTGCTCGGCGGTCACGGTGTCGGCGCACTCTACCTGGACGGTCTGGGTCTCATGGTCGGCGTCGGCGTCGGTCACGCCGGCAACGTTGAGCAGTGCCGTCTCGACAGTAGCGTCGCAGTGGCCGCACATAAGGCCGGAAGTCTTGATTGTGTATCGCATGGGTATTCCTCTCTGTTGTGTCGGCTTTCCCAGGCACCCGACCTTGACCTTCAAGCCGTCGCTCGCGTACCAAAGTACGCGTCGCTCCTCTTTCAGGTCAATCTCGGGCACCTGGAAAACCCGTTCTAAATGGACTTAATGGTGAGCTTATTTTGCCACTTTTGGCTTAAAGGATTTTAAGCGCAGCGCGTTGGACACGACGCATACGCTCGACAGGCTCATGGCCGCGGCGCCAAACATCGGCGAGAGCTGCCACCCGGTGAGCGGGAAGAACATGCCCGCGGCGAGCGGAATGCCGATGCCGTTGTAGAACAGCGCCCAGAACAGGTCCTGCTTGATGTTGCGGATCGTGGCGCGCGAAAGCTCGATGGCGCGGGCGACATCCATGAGGTCGCTGCGCATGAGTACCACGTCGGCACCCTCCTTGGCGATGTCTGCGCCGGTGCCGATGGCAAGGCCCACGTCGGCGCGCGCCAGGGCGGGGGAGTCGTTGATGCCGTCGCCCACCATGGCGACCTTGCCGCCCGTGTCCTGCAGCTCGCGCACATGGCGCTCCTTGTCGGCGGGGAGGACGTCGGCGATGACCTGTTCGCTGCTCAGCCCCACGCGGCGGGCGATGGCCTCGGCCGTCACGCGGTTGTCGCCGGTGAGCATGCGCACGTCGACGCCAAGCGAGCGCAGTGCGACGATGGCCCCGGCGCTCGTCTCCTTGACCTCGTCAGCCACGGCGATGGTACCGACAAGCTCGCCGTTCTTGGCAAAGAACAGCGGTGTTTTGCCCTCGGCGGCGAACTGTTCGGCAAGGCCGGCGGGAACCTTCGCGCCCAGCTCGTCCATCAGGCGCACGTTGCCGGCGGCGATGACATTCTGCCCCTCGCGCGCCGTAACACCACGACCGGGCACGGCGGCAAAGTCCTCGACCATGCGCGCGACAATTCCGCGCGCCTCGCACTCGGCCATAATCGCCTCGGCCAGCGGGTGCTCGCTTGAGCGCTCCAGCGCAGCGGCCAGCTTGAGCAGCGCCTTTTCGCTCATGGCGGGCGAGCCGTCAGTGCGCGTAGCTACCACGATATCGGTCACGGCAGGCTTGCCGCGGGTGACCGTGCCCGTCTTATCGAGCACCACGGTGCCCACGCTGCGCAGGTTCTCCAGCGCCTCGGCGCTCTTGAACAGAATGCCCATCTCGGCGCCCTTGCCGGTGCCCACCATAATGGCGACGGGCGTGGCCAGGCCGAGCGCGCACGGACAACTGATCACCAGCACGGCCACGGCGGAGGTGAGCGCCTCGTTTATGCTGCCGGTCAGTGCCATCCACACCGCAAAGGTCGCGGCCGAGATCACGAACACCACGGGCACGAACACGCCGGCGACCTTGTCGGCCATGCGGGCGATGGGCGCCTTGGTGGCGTTGGCATCCTCGACGAGCTGGATAATCTTGGCGAGTGATGTCTCGGCGCCCACCCGCGTGGCGCGGAAGGTAAACGAACCGGTGCGGTTCACGGTGGCGGCGTTGACGGTGGCACCGGCGGTCTTTTCCACGGGGATGGACTCGCCGGTGAGCGCACTCTCGTCCACGGCCGAGCTGCCCTCGAGCACCACGCCATCGACGGGGATGGACTCGCCGGGGCGTACGCGCAGGACCTGGCCGGGAAGGATGCTGTCGACGTCGACGGTGGTCTCACTGCCGTCTTCCGCCACGACGGTCGCGGTCTTGGGTGCCAAGTCGATGAGTGCCTCGATAGCGCCGCCGGTTTTGGACTTGCTGCGCGTCTCGAGGTATTTGCCCACGGTGACGAGCGATAAGATCGTACCTGCGCTCTCAAAATACAAGTTGTCCATGCTCGTCATCATGGCCTCGTGGACCTGACCCGCGGCTAGCTGGTCGGCCATGATGAACATGGCGTAGAGCGACCAGGCGACGGAAGCGGTCGCGCCCACGGCAATAAGGGCGTCCATGGTGGGCGCGCCGTGCGCGAGCGATTTAAACCCGTTGATAAAGTACGCGTCGTTGACATAGACGATGGGGATGAGCAGGACGAGCTCGGTGAGGGCGAGCGTCATGCTATGGGTATGGTCGGTGAAAATGCCGGGCAGCGGCCAGCCGAGCATGTGCCCCATGCCTATGTAGAACAGTGGGATGAGGAATACGATCGAGATGATGAGGCGGGTGCGCATGGCAGAGGCGGCGGCCTCCAACTTTTTGGTCGGCGACTCCATATGGGTGACGCCAGACCTGGCCTGCGAGCTGCCGCTTGAGCCGGCGGCACCGGTGCCTGCGTCGACGGGTGAGGCCGAGTAGCCCGCGTGGTCGACGGCGGTGCAGATATCGTCGGGGGAGACCTGCGCGGGGTCGTAGTCGACCATCATGGAACCGGCGAGTAGGTTGACGGCGACGCTTTGGACGCCGTCGAGCTTGCTCACGGCACGGTTCACGTGCGCCTGGCAGGCGGCGCATGTCATGCCGCCTACGTCGAACTTATCTTGAGCCATGGCTTCTCCTTTCTGTGGTTCGGTGTTGAAATTGTTAATCTGCCGATACTATACACCCATACCCCCTGGGGGTATCCAGTACAGAAAGAAATGTATGACATTTCGTTACAGATGAGGGTGATTGGTTGGCCGATGGACCGTCTCAACCAATCATCTCAATCTGTAACGTCTGGACCGGTTTTTGAACCATAGCTGTTACAGATTTTGACAAACATTTCAGCCGAAAACTAACGTCTCGATCTGTAACATCTGGACCGGTTTTTGGGTTTTAACTGTTACAGATCGAGACAATTGCCGGGGAGGGGTCCCGTCACGGCAAGACGCCCGCTCTCTAGATACAGAATCCGGGGATCACACAGGTTCGTTTGTTTGGCTTTTCCGCAGGCGTTGCGTACGTAAAGACGTCGCCGTCGTGTCCAACGCGATTCAAATAGAGCGTGCCTTCGGTCTCCGATGAGTCGGGGCTCACCGTGCGCTCCCACCAGCAGGTGTCCTTGCCCTTCCACTGGCGGACCATCGTCTCGTTCGTGGAATACGGGCTCACCTTGAGCTCGCGGAAGAGCTGATACTCCTTGCCCTCGCCGTTGTAGATGTCTGCCAGGTAGTGATAGTCCTTGGCAAACGAATCGGGCGGTTGCGTACCGCACAGCTCGACCATGGCGGGCAGCCAAAGGGTTGCGGGCAACTCGCTCAGACACGATGCACTGTTGGCGGCGCCCACATTGTTCGAGACCTTCTTGACCCCTTTAATGAGTGCGCGCAACTCGTTGGGCAGCAGCTTAAGGCCGTCGCCGTTGAGCCATTCCCGCAGCTCGCAATCTGCCCAGCCGGCGCTCGGCGGTTCAGCCGCAGCGTTGCGCTCGGCAATACCCGCATCGAACAAAAACGTCAGTCCGGCCTTGCCCGTCCCGTCCAGAAGTTCATCGTGGCGGATGCCCACAAGCTGCGCGCCAACCTGCAGCCCGTTGGTGAGCGTGACACGCTTGGTACACGGATAGGGGATACGCCCATCGGCATCGAGCAGGTGATAGCGCTGGGCAATCTCGCGTGCCTCGCTACGGGTCTCGGCGGCCTTAATCTTGAGCGAAATCTCCTGCAGCTGATCCCAGGCGTAGTCGTCAAGCGTACCGCGGATGCCGTCCAGGTAGTCGGGGATGCCAAAGCCATGGGTTGCCGCGCCAACGACGCTGAGCCCCGCAACGACTGCAACGACGCCACCGATAATAAACCGGCGGCGGGTCATGGCATCGTGCCGGGCCTGCACCAGAATCTCTCGCGCGCGCTCGCCGGCGACGTCGACCTTAAGGTGCGTACCGGAGTCGATGTCGATTGCGGCGTCACTGCCTGCGCCCTCGCGGCCCTCGGATTCGGCGTCGGTGAGGTATGTCGAGAGCACCTCGAGCATCTGCTGCTCGGTAGGGCGATCGCACTGCTCGACTGAGAGACCCTTCATGATGATTTGGACGAGCGCTTCATCGCTCTCGCAGCGCGGCTCGAGCGCTGCCGGCTTGGTCTTGGTCTTTACGAGATAGAACGAGCCGGTTGCAGCGGCGTCCGTCGACTCAAAGTCAAACGGTTTGCGACCGCTGTAGAGCTGGTACAGAATGCTCGAAAGCGCATAGACATCGATTGCCGGCGAACGGCGAAGGGCCGCGATGCCTTCGATATCCTGCGTGAGCATCTCGGGCGCGGCGTATGCGGGCGTGGCAAAGCGCCAGATGTCGGCGCGCCGGGTGATCGTGTCGTCGCCGAGAGCCATGGTCGCGGAGCCCATGTCGATGAGGCAGGGGTCAAAGGAACAATCAGCAATCTGCTGCTCGAGCGTTCGGCTAGTGGTGCGGAACATGATATTGGCAGGCGACAGGTCGCGATGGATGACCGGATTCACGAGGCCTTGGGTCATCAAGAGCGCACGAAGCACGGCGTTTCCGACGGCGGCGACCATCTGGGTGGTCAGCCCGCCCGAGGCGTCGTGCGGAAGCAGGGGCAGCGCCTGCTTGAGTGAGGTGCCCTCGACCCACTCCATGAGGATGAGCGGGTCGTCCTCGCATGAACCGTAGCCATAGACGCGCGGAAATCCGCGCAGGTGCGAGACGGTACACAGATGACGGTACTCCTCGAACAGCGCGGCGGTGTTGGCCAGGTGAGCGGCCGATTGCTCGGCGGAGCGGTCGGGGGCTTGGCCGGAAAGGACGGCGTTGTCCTTGAGTAGCTTGACGGCAAAGACCTCGCCGCTCGTGTTGGTCGCGCGCAGCACGTGCCCGATGTTGCCGTTGTTGCGGTGGGCCGTCTGGAGAATAAGCGTCATAAACCGACGCTTGGCCTCGTCCTCGGCGCTGGGGTCGACCGCCACGGCGGTGTCGAACGTGTCAAGACGGATGAGTTTGTCGCCATAGGCGCTATCGGTAGTATCCATGGCGTTCCTTTGTCTGGCATGGGTTGCCGCACGTATACGTGAGCAGTGCGGATATCGGTAAAGTACCATGATAGCCGCACTGCCCACGTATACCGCTGAGTATTGTCGTTTACGACGCAGAAGGTAGAAGACGAAAGACGGACGGCGACCGTCTTTTGATCGCCGTCCGCGCTAGTCCACAATGACAAGGAATGTCGTGTAGAGACCCAGATGGAGCCTGTCGCTGTTTTCGATTTCCACTGGGGGATAGACTTTGCCGGGCTCTCGTTGGTCGCGGGGCGGCTCGATTACGATATCGCCGTCACCCGCGCCCGATTCGAGCACTGTGCCATTGGTCGACCCAAGGCCCTGGGCGTATCAGTGCTCACCCTCGAGCCAAATGCGAAGATGCTCGCGCGAGGTGTCGGCGCCTACATCGGTGATGCTGGGCGAGGTTTTGGGCAAAGAACCAATCACGGTGCCGTGCGGATCGCGTGTGAGGGGATGGATTTGCATGTCGGCGCAGTTGTCGGCATGGGTTCTGAGCAGACCGAGGTTGGGGGCGACGGTGCGCGGCTGCTCCAGGCTGCTCATAAAGCCACGTCCGACGGTAGTTTCGGTGGTGCCAAAGTGCTCGCCCGTCTTGCTGTCGCAAAAGCGCTCGACGGTGGCCACGCCCTGAACGGGATCGGCGAGCGCCCCCGTTGCCACAAAGAGCATAAGGTAAAGCGTGCTTTTCTCGCGCACGGCATTGCCGTCAAAGTTGTCGATGCGATTGAGGGCATTTGCATATAGGCGGCTGTCCAGTTTGTAGCTGGCGAGAGCCGACATCATTTCGTTGGCGGCCGGACCGCGATAGTGCTCGGCGATTGCCCGATAGGCGGACTCGCCGCCGCCGAGCTTGCTGCAGATTGTCGAGGAAAGGTTGAGCGCGGTGACGGTAAAGTCGCTGTAGATGGAGGGCGCGCACTGGTCAGGCTTGCGATGGACGATGTAACGGGTGAGATACGAGCGGTTGGAAGAGCATTTCTCGAGCAGGGTACTGCCGAGATAAGAGTTTCCATTGATGAGCATTCGGGCGATCTCGAGATGTTTAAGACCGCCGAACGAGCGAATATCGTTATAGAGGACCGAGCAAGGCGTCTCTGCTGCCACGGATACCTCCTTTGATTGCTTCCTAGCCAATATGGCGATAGGAATTAATGGCCCCCGGTGGGCGACGTATTAAATGGTTGCGCAATATATAGCGTAACCAAAGCAACATTATAGGCCACATGTTCGAAATTGCAGGAAGACCGAGAGATTTTGGTTGGACTGAACGGAAATCCCCCTCTGTCTTGTTCTGTAACATTTGGACCCGGTTTTGCCCTGCATCTGTTACAGATTGACACAATCGGCCAGGCCCACCTCGTCCGCCTCGTCATCTGTGGTTTACGTGGGGGCATGCGAAGCACGGGTATACTAACCGGCGGCGAATCTGCTCCATCGCTTAGAGCTGCTGCGTCTGGACGGCGCGTGATAGGGCTGCCAAAGCGATCGCCAGCGTGCTGAGCAACGTCCTCTCTGTGCGCACCTGTTTTTGTATGTATTAGCGCACTACCAAGCACGCCCGCGCGGCCGCATGCCGTGCCCATTGCGCGTGCAGATAAGGAACAACAACATATGCGTAATTCTGTATCCGACGTCACGGACGCCGAGATTCTGGACGAGACCCGCGAGGCCATGACCCAGGCCGCCTTCGATGCTGCCGACGAGGCCAGCGCCGCCCAGGCCGTCGAGTCCGCTACCGAGAGCCTGCCCGCCTTTAACGAGCTGGGGCTTTCGGACGAGATGCTTCGTGCCATCGAGAACCTGGGCTACACGGCGCCCACGCCCGTTCAGGCCGGCTCCATCCCCGTGGTACTCGAGGGTCGCGACCTGCTTGCCGCCGCTCAGACCGGCACCGGCAAGACGGCCGCCTTCTTGCTGCCGACCATGAACAATCTGGAGCACATCGCTCCGCCCAAGCCCGTGCGCGAGCGTGGCGGCCGCAACCGCCGTCGCGGTGCCAAGAAGCCCGAGGGCAACGGCCGCGGCCCCGTGATGCTCGTCATCACCCCCACGCGCGAGCTTGCCCAGCAGATCGACGAAGTCGCCGGCAAGATTGCCGACGTCACCGGCCATGTTGCCGTGACCGTCGTGGGCGGCGTGAGCTACAAGCCCCAGACCGCGGCGCTCAAGTACGGCTGCGACATTCTGGTCGCCACGCCGGGCCGTCTGGTCGATCTGATCGAGCAGGGCGCTTGCCACCTGGACGAGGTCAAGGTGCTGGTGCTCGACGAGGCCGACCGCATGCTCGACATGGGCTTTTTGCCCGCCGTTCGCCGTATTGTGCGCGAGACGCCGGCCGAGCGTCAGACGCTGCTGTTCTCGGCCACGCTCGACGAGGAGGCCGTGGGCGAGATTACCGACCTGGTGAGCGACCCGGCCCGCGTGGAGATCGCGCCTGCCACGTCGACCGCCGACACCGTCGACCAGTTTGTGTTCCCGGTGTCCATCGAGGCCAAGAACAACCTGCTGCCCGAGTTCCTCAAAAAGGAGGGCCCGGAGCGCACTATCGTCTTTATGCGTACCAAGCACCGCGCCGACAGCTGCTGCCGCCGTCTGGAGCGCAAGGGCATCAAGGCCGCCGCGATCCACGGCAACCGCAGCCAGGCCCAGCGCGAGCGCGCGCTTTCGGCCTTCCGCGACGGCACCGTCGACGTGCTGGTGGCAACCGACGTGCTTGCCCGCGGCATCGACATTAGCGACGTGCGCTACGTCGTGAACTTTGACGTGCCGGCCGAGCCGACCGACTATATCCACCGCATTGGCCGTACGGGCCGCGCCGGCGAGCTGGGCTGGGCCATTACGTTTGTGACCGAGCAGGACGTCGACGAGTTCTACGAGATCGAGAAGCTCATGGACAAGACCGCCGACATCTACGAGGCCGGTGACCTGCATGTGGGTCCCAACCCGCCTGCGGTTGACCCCGAGCGCGACCCTGCGGCCTTTAAGGTGAAGAAGAAGACCAAGCGTGGCAAGTCCAAGAGCAAGAAGAAGCTTGAGCAGGCACGTCGCGACGGCAAGCGCAACGGCGATGACTACGGCGATGTGGCCGGTCGTTCCAACCGCGGTCGCGATGAGCGTCCGAGCCGTCCCAAGCGCGGCGGTAAGACCCGCGTGCGCGAGGGCGTTCAGGCTCGCGTGGATGAGGCTGTGGAGAGCGTGGCCCGCGAGGTGGCTGCCGAGGAGCGCGGCGGTGCTGTTGAGCAGGGCCCGCGCGGCAACCGTGCCGAGCGTCGCGCCAAGCAGTTCCAGGGCGAGGCACACCGCCGCCGTCGTGAGGACGAGGACCGTGGCGGTCGTCGTCGTGTTGAGCGCGAGGACGAAGGCCGTGGTTCGCGCGGCGGCAAGCGCGGCTCGGGTGACCGTCGTCGCTCCGGTCGCGATGGCGAGCGCGGCGGGCGCGATGAGCGCCGTGGCGGCGAAGGCCGTGGTGAGCGAGGTGCCCGTGGCGGTGAGTCCCGTGGCGGCAAGCGCTTTGAAGAGCGCGGTAGCCGCGGCGGCGAGCGTCGCGAGGGTGCTCGCAGCAATGGCGGCCGCAGCGGCGCCGGTCGTTCGAATGAGTCGCGCGATCGTCGCGACCCGCGTGCCAGCCGCGATCGTCGCGATGACTGGCGCAACTACGACGACACCCGCGAGGAGCGTCGTGGCGGCTATCGTGGCGCTCGTGGTGGCAACCAGGCCGGCTCCCGTGGCGGCCGTGCCGGCGGTCGCGATAACCGTGGCAGCTATGGCAACGGCCGTGGCGGCAAGCGCGGCGGCAGCTCCCGTCGTCCCGGTGACGGCGGCGGCAAGCGCAAATAACACACGCATCGCCCGCTAGAGCGAGGTGAACCAAGGGCCCCGAGCAACTACGCTCGGGGCCCTTTTTGGTGCAAGGGGGACAGGTTGGTTTGCACCAACGTCTTGAAGTTGCGGTGGAATACGGACCGTTTTGGCCTTTTGAGCGGCTTTTCAGTCCCTATTTCACCGCA
>CALDBJ010000126.1 GCA_937937835.1 uncultured Collinsella sp. | reverse complement strand
TGCGGCGAACGGCTACATCTGGTCATTAACTCTCGATTTTGAGGGCATTTTTTGACGCTGCTGAACCGCTGTTTTCGGAAGTGCGGGGAAAAATCGGGATTCGCCGACCAGACCGGCTTTTTTTACAACAAAACCGCAGGTCGTGAGAGTCTAAAAAGGCGGTGTGCTCAGGAGGTTCGCGTTTTTTCCCGCACTTCCGAAATTCGAGTGCACAGAAGGCTGCGACAAAACGATTTACGCAACATATGTCCAGCAAAAACGGGTGGTAGCCGGTACGGCTACCACCCGTTTGTCTCATATCTAGCCCAAAGCAGGCCAGTTACTTCTTAATGCCGCGTCCCAGGCGCTCAGCGACCGACGCCACGGCACTCTCGTCGACCGAGCCGCAGCTCACGCAGCCATCGTGGGCACGCATCTGGCCGGTGACCTCGTCCATCGCGAGCGGCGCCACCTTCTCGAGCTTAAAGCCCTTGCCGGCGCGCATGTTTTCCTTGGCCACGCTGATCATGAGCTTAATGCGGTTGAGCTGGTTGACCTCGGACGCGCCGGGGTCGTAGTCCACCGCGACGATGTTGCTCTCGGGATGCTGGCGGCGCAGCTCCTTGATCACGGCCTTACCCACTACGTGGTTGGGCAGGCACGCGAAGGGCTGCGTGCAGATGATGTTGGGCGCACCGTGGTCGATCAGGTCGAGCATCTCGGCCGTGAGCAGCCAGCCTTCGCCCATGTTGTTGCACACCGAAAGCACCGTACGAGCCTTGTCCGCCATGGTGCCAATGCGCTCGGGCGCCTCGAAGCGGCGGGACTTTTCGAGCATCTCCTCCACCGGCGTGCGCATCCAGTCCACCAGCTTAATGAGCGCCTGCATGCTAGCGCGCGCCGTGGCAGAGCTTCCCAGCTCGTCTTTTTGAAGCTCGGCGTTGCTCATGGAGTACAGGAAGAAGTCGAGCAGGCCCGGTACCACGGCCTCGCAGCCCTCGCGCTCAATGACATCGACTACGTGGTTGTTGGCCGTGGGATGGAACTTGACCAGGATCTCGCCAACCACGCCCACGCGCGGCTTGGTACCCTCGCCCACAAGCGGCATGGTGTCGAACGCGCGGATGGCCTCGCGGCACAACTTGGTGTAGTTGTGCCTGTTGAACTTAGGCGCCAGCTTGCGGGCACGCGCCATGTACTCCTCGTAGAGTGCGTTGGCGGCACCGGGCGTGGCCTCGTACGGGCGGCAACGATAGAGCATCTGCATCATGACGTCACCAAAGAGCACTGCGTAGACTGCCTGCTTAAGCAGTGCCGGCGTAATCTTAAAGCCGGGGTTGTCCTCACCGAGCGCCACGGCCGAAAGCGAGATCACCGGGATCTCGGGGTGGCCGCTCTCGCGCAGGGCCTTGCGGATGAGTGCGATGTAGTTGGTGGCACGGCAGCCGCCGCCGGTCTGGCTGATAACCACGGCCGTCTTGGACAGGTCGTACCGACCGCTCTCGATGGCCTCCATAATCTGGCCCGTCACCAGGATCGACGGATAGCAAATGTCATTGTTCACGTAGCGCAGGCCAGCCTCGACGGCGTCGTGGTCAGTCGAGGGCAGCAGCTCCAAGTTGTAGCCAGCACCACGGAACACCTCTTTGACCAGGTCAAAGTGGATCGGCGCCATCTGCGGGCACAGGATGGTGTAGCCCTCCTCGCGCATCTGCTCGGTAAAGGGCACCTTGGGCCACGCGGTCGAAGCACTCTCGCGCTGAGCCTCAAACGTGTACTTGCGGCTCGCGAACGCGGGGGCATCCGTGGAGGGCGACACCGGCGCGGCATCGCCCTGCTCGTAGGCCTCGCCCGCGACCGTGGCCTCGGCCAAGCGCTCGGCCTCCTGGTCCTTAAGCGCGGCCATGAGCGAGCGGATGCGGATGCGCGCGGCACCCAGGTTAGACACCTCGTCGATCTTAAGCACGGTGTAGATCTTGCCGCTGGCTTCCAGAATCTCCTGCACCTGATCGGTGGTCAGAGCGTCCAGGCCGCAGCCGAAGGAATTGAGCTGGATCAGGTCCAGGTCGTTGCGCATCGTCACAAAACGGGCGACGGCGTACAGGCGGCTGTGGTACATCCACTGGTCGACGACGCGAATCGGACGCTCGGGCTTTACCAGATGCGCAAGCGAATCCTCGGTAAAGACCGCAAAGCCAAAGCTCGAGATAAGTTCGGGCAGGGCGTGGTTGATCTCGGGGTCGTTATGGTAGGGACGACCGGCGAGCACGATGCCGTGACCGCCATGGTCCTCGACCCACTTAAGAGCCTCCTCGCCCATGGTCTGGATATCCTCGTGGAAACGCGCATCGGCCTCAAAAGCAGCGTTGACGGCGGCATCGACCTCGGAGCGCGTGATCTTGGGACCGCGCACGCGACCGCGACCGGCTTGCGCATCGGCCACACGGTCGACGGCGAGCACCTGGTACAGACGGCGCTTAAGCTCGGTCTTATCGTGATACGGCACAAACGGATACAGGAACTCGATGTTCTGTTCGCGAATCTCGTCGATGTTGAGCGCCAGCGCTGTGGGGTAGCTCATGACGATGGGGCAGTTGTAACAGTTGCCAGCCGTCGGATCCTCCTTGCGCTCCCAGCGCACGCACGGCATCCAGATGAAGTCGACATCGCGGTCGATGAGGTTCATCACATGGCCGTGGCTCATCTTTGCCGGGTAGCACACGCTCTCGGACGGCATGGACTCGATGCCCGCCTGGTAGGTCTTTTTGCTCGACTGGTCGGACAGCTGCACGCTAAAGCCCAGGCGCGTAAAGAACGCGTGCCAGAAGGGGTAGTTCTCGTACATGTTGAGCGCACGGGGGATGCCGACGGTACCACGCGGGGCCTCGTCGGGGCTCAGCACCTCGCGGTTAAAGAGCAGCTCGTTTTTCTTTTTGAAAAGGTTGGGGGCCTCAGTCTTCTGCTTTTTGTGGCCGGCGCCCTTCTCGCAGCGGTTGCCGGTAATGAAGCGCCTGCCGCCGCCAAAGTCGTTGACGGTAAGCTGGCAGTTGTTAGAGCAACGGCCGCAGCGGACATGCTTTTGCGTCACGGTAAGGTGCGCGATGTCCTCGGCAGAAAGAATGGTCGAGGTGCCGTCGGCGCCGGCGCGATCGCGGGCGAGCAGGGCCGCACCGTAGGCGCCCATGCAGCCGGCGATGTCGGGACGCACGGCATGAACGCCCGTGAGCTGCTCAAACGCGCGCAGCGTGGCATCGGACATAAAGGTGCCGCCCTGGACGATCACCTGGTTGCCGATCTCCTTGGGGTCGCGCAGCTTAATGACCTTGAATAGGGCATTCTTGATGACGGAATAGGACAGGCCGGCCGCGATGTCGCCCACCGTGGCGCCTTCCTTTTGCGCCTGCTTAACGCGCGAGTTCATAAAGACCGTGCAGCGGCTGCCCAGGTCGACGGGGGCCTTGGCATGAATGGCAGCGTTGGCGAACGCGCGCACGTCCATGTTCATAGACACGGCGAAGCTCTCGATAAAGCTGCCGCAGCCCGACGAGCAGGCCTCGTTGAGCATGATGTGCTCGATGACGCCGTCCTTGACGCGCAGGCACTTCATGTCCTGGCCGCCAATGTCCAGGATGAACTCGACGCCGGGCAGGAATGCCTTGGCGCCGCGCAGGTGCGCGACGGTCTCGATCTCGCCGGAATCGGCCTTGAGGGCCTCGATGAGCAGCGCCTCACCGTAGCCCGTGGTGGTCACGTGACCGATGGTGCAGCCGGCGGGAATGTGGTTGTAGAAATCGGCCATGATGACCTTGGCCGTGCCCAGGATGTCGCCGTTGTTGTTGCCGTACCAGGTGTGCAACAGCTGGCCATCCTCGCCCACGAGCGCGGCCTTCATGGTGGTGGAGCCGGCGTCGATGCCAATGAACACGCGGCCGGTGTAGCCGTCGAGCTTGCCCTTGGGGACGACCTCGGTGTCGTGGCGGGTCTTGAACTCGGCAAAGTCCTCGTCGGTGGCAAAGAGCGGATCCAGACGCTCGACCTCGGCACCCTGCGTGTCACCCAAGCTGTCGATGGCCTCGATGAGCTGCGGGAACGTGCTGAGCTTGTTGGACTCGTGCGCCATGGCGGCGCCGCTCGCCACAAACAGGTGAGCGTTTTGGGGCACAATGCGGTGCTCTTCGTCCAGGTTGAGCGTGAGGTAGAAGCGGTGGCGCAGCTCAGAGAGATACTGCAGCGGGCCGCCCAGGAAGGCGACGTTGCCGCGAATGGGACGGCCGCACGCCAGACCCGAGATGGTCTGGGTCACGACGGCTTGGAAGATGGAGGCCGCCACGTCCTCGGGGCGGGCGCCCTCGTTGAGCAGCGGCTGGACGTCGGTCTTGGCAAAAACGCCGCAGCGGCTGGCGATGGGATAGATGGTGGTGGCGTTGGCCGCGAGTTCGTTAAGGCCGCTGGCGTCGGTGTGCAGCAGGGTTGCCATCTGGTCGATGAACGCGCCCGTACCGCCGGCACAGGTGCCGTTCATGCGCTGCTCGATGCCGTTGTCGAAGTAGATGATCTTGGCGTCCTCGCCGCCCAGCTCGATGGCGACATCGGTGGCCGGGATGAGGGTCTCGACAGCGCGCTTGCTGGCGATGACCTCCTGGACAAACTCCAGGTCGAGCCACTGGGACAGCAGAAGGCCGCCCGAGCCGGTGATGGCGCAGGTCATCTGGGCCGTCGGCAGCACGGTCGCAGCGCCCTCGAACAGGTCGCGGGCGCAGGCACGGACGTCGGTGTGGTGGCGCTGGTACTTGGCGTAGACGATCTGGTTGTCGTCGTTGAGCACGGCAAGTTTAACGGTGGTGGAGCCCACGTCGATGCCCAGGTGCAGGTTGCCGCGAGCGTTCTCGGGGTTGAAGATCGCGCCTTCGGGGGCGTGGACGGCGGCTACGGGCTCAGCGGCAGTGGCGAGCTCGCTAGCGACGGACGTCTCCCCTGCCGCGTTCTTGGCATCGGCAACTGCCTCGGCAACTTTCTCGGCAGCTGCGGTCGCGGCCTTCTGCGCGGCGTCCACCACGGCGGGCGCGGCCTCGCGTGCGGCAGCGACCATGCGGTCCTTGATGCCCTCGACGAGTTTGCTCATTGTCTCTCCTCTTAGTTGTTGGACTCGACGGTTGCGGTGGTGTCGACCGCGTCCTCGAGCTGCAGGTTCAATAGCTTCATGCCGTATTCCGGCACGTTGATATCGATGGGTTGGCCATACAGGTCGCCGGGGCGCACAAAGGCGATAACCGTCATAATGCGCGCCATGGTCTCGGGCGATTCAGAAAGGTCACGCTCAAACCAACGCTGGATCATGCCGACCTCGGCACTCACGACATAGGTGACGTAGTAGTCAAAGAAGGTGCCCAGCGCCAAGCCCAAAATGCCCGTCTGTGCGCGCGGCACCACGGCCTCGCGTGCGGTATCGATGATCTTTTTAATAAAGGCGGGGTCGCCGCCCGGGCCCAGCAGCGATCCGATTAAATCGCGGTTGGCCGCAAGGTAGCGCAGCAACTCAACCGAACCGGGTGCCGGCTCGAGCTCATCGATGTTGTGATAGAGATCGGGCAGCTGAGCTGCGGTGATGAGCTCAATGCGCTCACGGATCTCGGCCAGCAAGCCGTCCTCGATTTGATTGATAAAGTCGGGGATATCGCGGTAGTGCGAATAGAACGTGCGGCGCGTAAGGCCAGCGCGCTCGGTGAGCGACGCGACATTAATGCGCGAAAGGTCGCCGCTTTCGGCAAGCTCGCTGGCAAGTGCCTGGCGAAGGGCACGCTGCGAGCGAAGGGACCGGCGGTCGCATTTTTCGAGCTGGGACAAGCGTCCTCCTTGTTACTCAACCTGTGCGCTATTGCACAGTGCGAGTATTATTGCACACCGTGTGCATCAACACGTAAAGGCAATATTTGGAATGTGACGAAGGGGCAGCCTCTTTGTCACATCCAGCGACCGCCTAGGTTGTGCCAGGCTTTTAGAGCGGCATTACCGATTGTCCAAAATGTCATTCGTGGGTAGAATAGTGTCGACGGCAGCCCAAGTTCTGGAAAGCTGGGCAGCGCCGTTGTTTGCATTAGGGGGTCAACGCCTTAGCGGCGGCGACCCCTTCTGTTGCGCTTCGAACGCTGCTTGAGTGCCTCGGAAAGGCCGACAAGCGCCGTGAAGAACGAGACCAAAGCGGTCATAAGTCTCACGAAATCAATCAAATCGGTCATGGGCATCACCTCCCATCAGATGGAGGGCGCTGCCCGGCACATAGAACTGCCGTCAACGATACCGATTCTATCAAAACTTAGTTATATATACGAATATATGTTCGCATGTCAAAGGTGCAGGATCCTCGTGAAAAAGGGACCGTCCCTTTGCCACATTATTCGATGACGGTGCGAGAGTTTTGCTTGCGCATGGTGGCAAGCATGTGTTTGGGGACGGCGTGGACCATGCAGCTGCCGATGGTCGCACTAGCGGCGGCCTTAGCTGCATCGCTTGCGTTTTTGGTCGCGTAGCTGTGGCGGAAACGCTTGAGCATGGCGATGTCGTTGCCGCCGTCGCCGTAAACCGCGACCTCGTCCTCGGCAATACCGTAGTAGCCCGCCAGCCAGGCCACGCTCTCGCCCTTGTTGCACGCCACGTCCGTGATCTCGAACATCACCGGATCGAACGGCGCGTTGACCACGCGGTCCGATCGCTCGGCCAAATACGCCTTAAGGTCGCGCTCCAGCTCGAGCGAGGTCACGCGACAGTTGATCTTGCACACATCGTGGCGCAGGATGTCACCGATCGACTGGTCGAAATACTGCTCCTCGTGATACCCGCCACGTGCACGCATGCCACGCATCACGATGCGCTTGATAGGGCTGTCCTTTTTAAAGCCCGCCTGATGCATCTCAAACGATCCGCTCGAGAACATGCCATCGGGCGTGGAGCAATCAAAGCAAATGTCCGGAAACTCCTTGAGCAGCTCCTCGGTGATCTGCGGGTCGATGATCCAGGTCTTGAGCACCTCGCCATGGCTGTCGCGCACGATGGACCCATTGGAGCAGCAGGCGTCAAGCGGCAGGCCCGTAAAGCCATGCTCGCCGATCGGCAGCGTTGAGCGTCCGGTCGCGGGAACCACATGCAGGCCAGCCTCGGTCAGCTCGCGAATGGCGCGGCGGATGGTCCCATCTGCCTCGTGCAGGGCGTTCAGCAGCGTTCCGTCTAAGTCACTCGCAAACATCTTGATCATGGGCATGCCTCTCCTTCGTCTGCACGATATTGTAGACGAGAACGGGCGCGCCCCAAGAGAGTCGCGCCCGTCAGGCGAAAGATTGTCCTACACCGCGGCGGGGCCGTGTTCGCCGGTACGGATGCGGATGACTTCCTCGACCGGCTCGACCCAGATCGTGCAATCTCCAACGGTGCCGCAATCTTGGAAACGGCGCGGCAACGGACGCGAAACGGACGGGAAATACGCGAGCAAGGAAGCCGTGAGCGCGCCCGTCCCGGCTAGCGGCGGAACAGCTCGTGGGCGCGGTCGCGGAGATTAGTTGCTCGAATGACACCTTCGTAGCGATTGATGCGCAGGCGCGGGAAGGCGTTAAAGAAGCGTAGGTCGCGGCGGCTGAGTGACACGCTCGGCACCGGACGGCTTATGCGCTTGCCGGCAAGGCGACGACTGAGCGACGGACGCGGCATGTTCGGCGCGGCATCGGCCACGCGGCGGGCGGCAAGCGCCAGGCCGCGAGCACCATCCGCGATAAACGTCGGCATCGAAGCCTTCTCGCGCAGGGCATCGAGCGTCGCATCGCCCAGCTCCGCCAGCCACGCGTTAACGGCACGGCTACGGATATGCGTCTGTGCCACCGAGTCAATCGTCGATTCGGGAATGCGCTCGAGCATTGAGTCGGACGCATCGGCAAGCGACTCATTGATGCGGTCGGCAAGGTCGGCGCGCACGCGCTCCAGCTGATCGGACAGACGCCGCCAGCTCGCCAACGAGCACACCGCGTCGACCATCATCGCGACCGCGACGATAAAGGCGGACAACCGCACAATCAGCACCGGCAGATGGCCAAGCAGCCCCAACACCGCCGGCTCCACCACGCGACAGATGCACAACGCACCCAAGCCAAACGCACAGGCCCAGTACAGACAGATGCGTCCGTGCAAGTTAAACGGCAGGTGCGAATAGTCCCAAAAGCGAGCGCCTGTTGTCTTTTCCAATAGGAGGCCCACACTGTACTCGATTACGCTGCACACAAGCGCCGCGGCGACAAACTGGCTCGCGGCATCCGGAATTCCGCGCAGCAAAAGCCAGCAGGCAATGCCGCCCACACCATAGATAGGACAACACGGCCCCAGCAAAAAGCCACTGTTGGCAAATCGTCCGTGATTGAGCATGGCGCAGACCGTCGACTCCCATGCCCAACCGCAAAACCCGTAAAAGGCAAACGAGAGCACCAGTGCCGAAAGCGGGCAGGCGGCAAGCGTCGAGCCGCCAAAAGCCATATCAATCGCGGTTCCCACCGTCTACCCTCTCCCCTTTTCGCTCGATGCTTTGCTCACGCCATCGTCCGCCTCGTCCTTGCGCGGCAGGCGGCCGGCGACTGTCTCGCGCAGCGCGCACCATTTGTCTGCCAGGCATACAATCCAAGCCTCACGACACGTCGGCGGCACCGGCACCAGCGGAAACATATGCCGCACGATAATATTCCGCTCGCGCGGCGTCAGCTCAAAATCTTCTTCCGCACGCGCCAGGGCAAAAAACGGATGCCGAAATCCGTGCAGGCGATGGCTCGGGTCGGGGTCGTGCCAATCGTAGAGAAAGTAATCGTGTAACAGGGCTCCGCGCAGCAGCGAGGCACGGTCGACCGAAATGCCAGCACGGCCCAAGCGCTCGGCAAAGGACAGACTTGCCCGTGCCACCGAGGTCACATGTGCATAGACCGTCACGTCGCCATGCTGGATAAACTCGCGCGTCAGGTCCAAGCGGCCCGCCTGGGCGAGCTGGCGGGCGGCATACTCGACCTCGTGCGCGATTTTCTCGGCACGAACGGCATCGGACATGCTGCCTCCTTCCGGCGGCTCATGGCGGCAAGCCACGGCCTGTGCACAATCGATAAAAACATCATGGAACACATCAGTATGGCATCGGACAAAACGTTTTGCCCCACCAGTTGGCGAATTACCGCGCCGCCGTCACATATCAAACGCAAAAATGTGCGAGACTGTCTTGTGCAATTGTGTCGGCCGAGGGAGCGCCGGCGCTCGATTCGCATGGAGTAACCCACAACGATGCTGCTTACGCAAACGACAACGCCCGAGGACGTCAAGGCTCTCGACCGCGCCGAGCTTCCGCTGCTCTGCGGCGAGATTCGCCACGCCATCCTCGAAAGCTCCGCCGCTGTCGGCGGACACGTTGCCCCCAACCTGGGCGTCGTTGAGCTTACGGTTGCGCTTCATCGCGTGTTTAACTCCCCTATCGACAAGATTGTCTTTGACGTTTCGCACCAGACCTACGCCCACAAGGCGCTGACCGGGCGCGCGTATACCTATATCGATCCGGAACGTTTTGGCGAGGCTTCTGGCTTTGCCAATCCCGACGAGTCCGAGCACGACCTGTTCGCCATGGGCCATACCTCCACATCGGTGAGCCTGGGCTGCGGCTTGGCACACGCCCGCGATCTGGCGGGCGACAGCTACAACGTCATCACCATCATTGGCGACGGCTCGCTTTCGGGCGGCTTGGCGTTTGAGGGCTTTAACAATGCCGCCGATCTCGACAGCAACCTGATCATCATCGTCAACGATAACGACCAGTCCATCGCCGAAAACCACGGTGGCCTCTATCGCAATCTGGCCGAGCTGCGCGCCAGCAACGGCACCTGCGAGCGCAACGTTTTCCGCGCGATGGGGCTCGACTACCGCTATCTGGACGCCGGTAACGATGTGTTGGCCCTCGTCGACGCGCTGCAGGAACTGCGCAATATCGATCATCCCATCGTGCTGCACGTCTCCACCGCCAAGGGCAAGGGCTTTGAGCCGGCCCAGAACGACCCCGAACGCTGGCATCACGTGGGTCCGTTTGACATGGCAACTGGACGCAAGCTCTGCCCGGGCCATCCGAGCGAGCCTGCGCCGCGCACCTATGCCGACATTACGGGCGAGGCGCTCAGCGCCGCCATCGAGCGCGATTCGCAGGTCGTGGGCATCACGGCCGCCACGCCCTACATCATGGGCTTTACACCCGAGCTTCGCGCTGCCGCCGGCAAACAGTTTGTCGACGTGGGCATTGCCGAGGAGCACGCCGTAACTTTTGCCACCGCGCTTGCGCGCTCGGGCGCCAAGCCAGTCTTTGGTGTGTACGGCACGTTTTTGCAGCGCGCCTACGACGAGCTGTGGCACGACCTGTGCCTCAACGATGCCCCCGCAACCATCTTGGTGTTTGGCGCCTCGATCTTTGGCACCACGTCCGAGACGCACCTCTCGTTCTTCGATATTTCCATGCTGGGCGCTCTTCCCAACATGCGCTACCTAGCGCCGGCCTGCATGGAGGAATATCTGTCCATGCTGAACTGGTCGCTCGACCATCGCGAACATCCTGTGGCGATTCGCGTGCCCGGCATTGGCCTGGTGAGCCGTCCCGACCTTGCGCCCACCGAAGACACCGACTACAGTGCCGTTCACTACAACGTGGTTCGCCAGGGTCGCGACGTAGCAGTGCTCGCACTCGGTGATTTCTTTGAGCTGGGCGAGCGCGTGGCAAACCGCCTGGCCGCCGAGTACGGCATCGAGACCACGCTCGTCAACCCGCGCTTTGCAACCGAGCTCGACCGCGAGTTCCTCGACAGTCTTGCCGCCGAGCATCGCGTTGTCGTCACCCTCGAGGACGGCATCTTGGACGGCGGCTGGGGCGAGCGCGTGGCGTGCTACCTGGCCTGCACGCCCGTGCGCACGCGCACCTTCGGCATCGCCAAGGGCTTCCCCGACCGCTACGACCCCAACGAACTGCTCGCGCAGAACGGCATGACGGTCGAGAACATGGCCGCCGAAGCCGTGAGGCTACTCAACGAGTAAGAAAACCTCCGCAAGGGAAGCGCCCCCGCGGAGGTTTTTGTTTTCACGACGCGATTATCTCAATCTGTAACATCTAGGACCCGAATTCCCGTCTAACTGTTACAGAT
>CALDBJ010000125.1 GCA_937937835.1 uncultured Collinsella sp. | reverse complement strand
TCATGATCAGACCTTTTCTCAAGCTCTTTTTCGAGCAGGGCAATCCTATGAGTAAGGTTTTTGATCGCCAAAACATGACGACTCGCGGCAACGCTAAGAGACAGAGAGATTGCAAGCAACAGCACGATTGCACCCAAAAAAAGGAAATTGGCCGGGTTGACAAACCCAATAGCTGTTGAGCAACTATAAATAATCTGAGGACATAAATCACAGATCAAGGCCGCCATACACATCAAAATCCACAGCAAAGAGTACTTAAGAAGCATCTTTCCGTTGGACACGAGACGTAAAACATAGACGAGGAATCCGCCGAAAAAGAGGGCCGCACCAATCCTCAAAATAAGATTCATTATTTGTCTCCCCTATGAACCCAGCACACAAGGACAATGGCTAACGTAACCTTGACCATATAGTAGACGGAAGAGAAGCCCCCGATGGATGAACGTCCACCTTGGCGCTCATTCATCTTTACAGGCGCTTCCATAACGGGAAGACCAAGCTTCATAGCCAAAGCAATCGACTCTGGCTCCGGGTAGTCATCAGGATAACTCTTGCAGAACAGGTCGATAGCATCTTTATTGCAGGCCCTAAAGCCAGAAGTGGGATCGGTGACCACCTTACCCGTAAGCAACTCGAGCAAAAATGAAAGCCACCTGATTCCAACACGACGCATAAAAGTTGATTGAAAACCATCAGTCTCAACCAGAAATCGAGAGCCTATCGCCAAACTCGCACCGCTCTCAATCAGCTTTACAAGCTCAGGAATATAAGAAGGATCATGTTGGCCATCGCCGTCAACCTGAATGTCGATATCATAGCCAAATCTCTGGGCATATTTATGGCCCGCTTGGACCGCTCCACCGATACCAAGGTTCTGCGGCAAATCCAATATGTTGATACCATGCTCTCGACAAAGCTCAAGCGTTGTATCTTGTGAGCCGTCGTTGATTACGACATAGTCATAACCCGCAGCTTTTATAGCTGCAACGGTATTGAGAATGCACTCCTGTTCGTTATAGGCAGGAATTATTACGAGAACACGCAGATGTCCTTTTGAACATGTCGTTGAAGTAAAAGACAATCGAGATTCATCCATTCCAAAAACAGTTGGCTCTTAGCGACGCCCAAAGAATTTGCGACTCTTACAGTCCAACGCATAGCTTAACTCAGACTTAAGTTTACTGTATCCTGTCTAACCATTAGGAAGTTACATCTCAAGCTTAGATATTTAGCTTGCTCAACTAGAGCACACATGGAGTCCCCATCCATCACCGCAGGAAAAGGACCCCTTGCAGTTCTGCCTCAAATACGGGGCGCATGTCCTGAGCGAACCCTCAACGCCGTCCCATTCGATCCAATCGAATCCAACTAATTGCCCACTCCTACTATAACCATGACCTATATCGCTAATTTAGAAAAAACGGATATACAGAAGCTCGAACATCACAAAATACAGCAGCGCAAATGGAGCCCCGAGCATAAAGGCTGTAACTTTAGCCTTCACCTCCTCATCGCAGTAAATAGGGAACCTGAGCAATAGACAGGCAAAAGGTATTATCAAAGGTATGAGATATCGCGCTTGGACACCCGCAACTGTCTGGCTTCCAACTCCTGTAAAAGCGATGTATAGAGCCAAAGCAACTAGGTGGCAAGTAGCAAGAACCAGGAATAGAGTCCAAACAATTCCGCAACGGCTAAGCTTTATTTTAGTATCTTTTTCATTATCAATAATGCAAATAGCTTCAAACAGCATGATGGGGAGATACGAAAGCCATGGGAACAGATTAGACACGTCCCCAAGATAAGCCATATTCGTTGATATTGAATTGAGAAACGCCGGGGTCAGCATCGATCCAAAAACGAAATTCGAGATTACAGCTATAGTTCCAACTGGATTTGCAAGCACTCCCGTCGTTTGACCAGCCGTAGAGACTTCGGAGCCACCACGTGCATCAGAAATATTATTTACGACAGATGAGAAATATGGCGTCAAGAAAGATAGGATCATAATGGCACAAACGAATAGAGCAGTACCAATCAAGATACGTCTTTGCTTGCTTGAAACATATTTATTTGCAGGAATTAAAAGCGCAAGTCCAAATAAGGGAAAATAAATCGCTTTAGCTGCAAACCCGATTGCAAAAGATAGTAGAAATGCGAAGAACGTTTTAGCAGAAATATCCTCTTCAGAAATAAGCATCTTCAACAAAAGAGCTGTTCCTAGCAAACTGAACGATATCACACAGGGATCATACGAGTAACTGGCTGCCATTAACACAGCAGACGGGAACAACGCAATACAAGTGAAAAGACATTTTCTGCAAGGGGCTATACGAATTGCGATTCCGCAGATAACTGCATACGCAAGTAAATTAAATAATTTT